>DATIOB010000307.1:0-5521 GCA_035473605.1 Conexibacter sp. | reverse complement strand
GCGCCGCTGATGACGACCACGTACGAGGCGGGGGTTCGCCGGAAGGGCAAGACGAAGACGTTCGTGCCGTTCGTGTACGACGCACGCGAGCGGATCGTCGAGCGGCGGGTGCTGCCCGACACGGCCGAGAACCGCAAGCTGCTCGACGTGCGCAAACCGGCTCCGTGAGGCGGCGCGGCCCGCGCCGTGCGGAGCGCGCGGGCAGCGCGCTGACAGCGATTTGTATGCGCGTGCAACAATTTAGACGTGACCCCGCCGCCACCTCCCCCGGAAGTCGCCACGTCGACTGCGGGCGGCACGGGCCGCGGCTCGCGCGAACGCACGTCGCTGCCGAGCGAGTTCGAGCCGCGCCGGCTGATCCGCCACGCGATCCAGGTCGCGGCGATCATCGGCGTGCTGGTGCTCGTCGCGCTGCTGGCGCCGGGGCTCGGCGAGGTCCGCAAGCACCTCGGCGAGGCGAAGCCGGTCTGGATCGCGATCGCGGTCGGGCTGGAACTGTTGTCGTGCATCTCCTACGTGCTGATGTTCCGGCCCGTCTTCTGCCGTCAGATGCCGTGGAAGACGGCGTCGCAGATCGGCTGGTCCGAGCTTGGGATGGGCTCGATCGTGCCCGCCAGCGGCGCCGCCGGCCTCGCACTCGGCGCGTGGGCGCTCGTGCAGGGCGGGATGTCGCCCGAGCGCGTCGCGCGCCGCTCGGTCGCGTTCTTCCTGATCAAGAGCAGCGTCAACTTCGTCGCCGTCGCCGTGCTCGGGATCGCGGTCGCGCTCGGCCTCTTCGGCCCAGATCTGTCGTTGTGGCTGACGGCCTTCCCGGCCGCGCTGTCGCTGCTGGTCATCGCCGCGATCCTGCTGCTGCCGCGCCTCGGCGAGGGCGCGCCGCCGCCGGAGGGCGCTTCCAGACTGAAGCGCGGGATCTCGGCCGCCCGCCGCAGCGTGATCGCCGGCACGCGCGAGTCGGTCGAGATCGTCAAGGCCGGCGACCCGCTCGTGATCGTCGGCGCGCTCGGCTACTGGGCGTGGGACAACGCGGTTCTGTGGGCGACCTTCCACGCCTTCGGCGCGAACGTCGACATCTCGATCATCCTGCTCGGCTACCTGATCGGGCAGCTCGGCGGGCTGCTGCCGATCCCCGGCGGCATCGGCGGGATCGACGGCGGCCTGATCGGCACGCTGATCGTCTTCGGCGCGCCGGCCGCCGCGACCGCGGCGGCGGTGCTGGTCTACCGCGTGATCCTCTTCTGGCTGCCGCTGCTCGGTGGCGCGTTCGCGTTCGTATCGCTGCGTCGCACCCTGGCACGCGACGACGAGGACATCTTCACTCCCTGTTGAGCCGCGCGACCGGCCAGCCGGCCGAGCGGTCATCATCCGGTGAGGATCGCTGCCCGGACCCCACCTGAGTTGCCCCCGGACCTCACGACGACAGATCAGCAGATAGAGGCGTTGCTGCGCGCGGTCGCCGACGCGATGGAGCTGACACCTCCGCCGGCGCCGGGGATCGACGGCGAGCGGCTGGAGCAGTACCTCGGCGACGTGGTCGATCTCACCTTCAACGGCGACGGCGACCAGCGCGTCGCGCTGATCGCGCGGCTGCTGACCTTCGCCCGCACCGTCAACGCCGAGCGCGACGCCGACCTGCGCGACTACGCCTGGCTGCGGCGCCTGGAGCGGCCGCTGCGGCGCTGGGAGCGCGACCGCCGCCTCGGCAGCGCCAGCCCGCGCCCGCGCCCGGCCGAGCTGGACGCGCGCGTGGCGATGTTCTCCGCCGCGATCGGCCCCGACGCGGTGATCGGCGCGCACACGGTCGCGCTGTCGGTCGCCGAGCTGGTCGCGATCCACCAGCTCGCCGGCACGACCAGCCTCGAGGAGGCGATCGCGGCGCGCGCGGCGCTGACGCCGCTGCTGGAGCAGGCCGCGGCGCTGCTCGGCGAGCGCTCGCCCGACTTCGGTGTCGGCGTCTACGAGCAGCCGGGCGCCACGCTCGCCCACGTCGAGCAGGCGACCTGGCAGATCGAGCAGATCCTCCAGCACCAGGTGGGGGCGGAGGAGCTGCCGTGGCTGCGCACGCTGTGGCTGGAGGTGGCGGCGGCGATCGTCTGCGCGCACGACCTCTACGAGCAGCGCGAGGAGCACGGCGAGCGCTGGCGTGGCGTGCTCGACCTGGCGGCCGAGAAGGTGACGGTCGGCGGCCTCGCCGCCGACCCGACGAACTTCGACGAGCGCGGGACGCTGACGCTCGTGCGCTCGGTCGCGCTCAGCTTCGCGGCGCTGTGGCTCGACGAGCTGCGCGACGTGACCGACGACGCGCCCGGCGTGCCGATGCTGGAGGACCGCCTCGCGACCGCCGCGGCGCAGGCGCTGATCGCGGCCTACATCGCGCAGCACCGGCTCGACGACGCGACGCGCTGAGCAGCCCGTCTACGCCCAGTAGCCGGTGTGCGAGGCGCGCGCCTCGTGCTCGATCAGCGGTCCGCGCACCGCGACCGGCCGCGAGGCGCGCGCGAAGACCTCCCGCGCCGGCAGCGCGAGCTGCGCGTGGCGCGAGCCCTGCAGCTCCGCCAGCGTCGTGCCGCTGAGCGCGAAGACGAGCGTGCCGAGGCCGGCCCAGACGAACGCCGCCGAGCACATCGCGCAGTTCTCGCAGCTCGTGTACATCGTCGTCAGGCGCGCGACCTCGGGATCGAGGTGTCGCCCCGCCCAGACCGCGAGCTTCAGCTCCGGGTGGGCGCTGAGGTCGCGGTCGGTCACGACCGTGTTGCGCGCCTCGGCCAGCAGCACGCCGCCGGCGCCGACCAGCAGCGAGCCGAACGGCTCGTCCCCGCCGGCCCGCGCCTGCTCGGCGAGCGAGATCGCCCGGCGCAGCCAGCGCACGTCGTTGTCGCGCGCAGTCACTGCGCTGCGTGGTACCCAGAGGCGGGCGGCGTCGAACCGGTCTCCGGACCGTCCGCGCGCGGGCGCCCGCTGCCGGGGCGCGCCGCGCTCGCTACGCCGCGGAGGCGAGCGCGGCCGCCTGCGCCATCGCCGCCTGCGGCACGGTGCCGTCGTCGGCGACGCTGGCGATCATCCTCACGGCCATGCGGATCCAGCGCAGGTCGCCGTGCAGCCGTTCGGCGACGGCGGCGTCGGCGAGCCAGCGGACGGCGTCGTCCCAGCGCACCCCGGGGGCGCCGGGATCGAAGTCGGCGACCGTGCTCGACTGCGCCTCGAGGTCTCGCAGGCACTCGCGCTCTAGCCGCTCCAGCTCGTCGCGCAGCATCGACAGGTGGCTGCCGTGCGCGACCGCGAGCTTGAGGTACAGCTCACCGCGCAGCGGCTCGCGGCTCGGCGCCTCGCGCATCCACGTGTCGAAGCGATCGATCCCCGCGGGTGTCGCCTCGTAGTAGACCTTCACCTGGCGCCCGACCTGGACCCGCTTGGCCTCGGCGACGAGCTGCTCCTTGGCGAGCTGGTCGAGCGAGACGTAGACGGCCCCGAAGGCGGCTCTGAAGCCCGGCCCGAGCCGGCTCTGGAGCCGGTTGGCGAGGTCGTATCCATAGCCTCGGCGCTCGATCAGCATCCCGAGCACTGCGTACTTCATCGACATCGCCAAGCCCTCCTGACGGCGATCGACCGGCTTTCCCCCGATGGCGGCACGGGCGTGATCCTAGGCGACTGTGGACGTTCATGCGCAGCTATTCAGTGCTGAGGAGCGCGTGCGTGCAGTAGTCGTGGCTAGGGGTCGGTTAGAAAACCATCCGAAGGGGGTAGGCGCGCGAGCCGAAAGATAGAGGGGAAATTCGGTCGATCGAACGCTGCCGGAATCGTGTGACGCCGGCCGGCGCGGCCGTTAGGATCGCGCCCGTGGGCCTCTTCGACAAGCTGCGCCGCGGGCGGATGGACGATCCCGTCGAGGGGACGGCGCAGGTGGTCGCCGCCTCGGGCTACCACGGCGAGGGCATCTACCAGAACTGCCGCATGGAGCTGATCGTGCAGGCCGACGGCGTCCCGCCGACCGCCGTCAACCACCACGGGCTCGTCCACAACAAGCGCTGGCCGCGCACCGGCACGACGCTGCCGGTCACCGTCGACCGCTCCGACCCGCGGCGCTTCACGATCGAGTGGGACCGCGTGCCCGACCGCTACGAGACGGCGCGCGACACCTCAGAGCAGCTCGCCGCGCTGATGCGCGGCGACCTCGGCGCGGCCGCCGGCACGTCGGGAGGGATCTTCAACAGCAGCTCGGTCGAGGTCGTCGGCGACATCTCGAACGTCACCGAGGAGCAGCGCGCGAAGCTGCGCGCGCTCGGGATCGACCTCGACCAGGTCGCCGGCGCGACGGCCGCGGGCGCACCGGCGGCCGGCGCAGACGCAGACGCAGACGACACGCTCTCGCGCCTCGAACGGCTGCAGCGCCTGCGCGAGCAGGGCGTCCTGACCGACGCCGAGTTCGCGGAGCAGAAGCGCCGCATCCTCGGCGACGGCTGAGGTCAGCCGCCGCCGAGCGCGCGTCCCCGGCCGGCGGAAGCGCCGCCAGCCGGTTTCACAGGACCTTCGAGAGGAAGTCGCGCGTGCGCGCCTCGCGCGGGTTGGCGAGCAGCTCCTGCGGCGTGCCGGCCTCGACGATCGCGCCGCCGTCCATGAAGACGACCGTGTCGGCGACCTCGCGCGCGAAGCCCATCTCGTGCGTCACGACGAGCATCGTCATGCCCTCCTCGGCCAGCTCGCGCATCACCTTCAGCACGTCGCCGACCAGCTCCGGGTCGAGCGCCGAGGTCGGCTCGTCGAACAGCATCAGCTTCGGTCTCATCGCAAGCGCACGGGCGATCGCGACGCGCTGCTGCTGCCCGCCCGAGAGCTGCGACGGGTAGGCGCCGAGCTTGTCGCCGAGCCCGACGCGCTCCAGCAGCGCGGTGCCGTGCTCGCGCGCCTCGCGCCGCGCGACCCCCTGCACCTGCACCGGCGCCTCGCAGACGTTCTGCAGCGCCGTCATGTGACCGAACAGGTTGAAGTGCTGGAAGACCATCCCGATGTCGGCCCGCTTGCGCGCGACCTCGGCCTCTCTCAGCTCGTACAGCTTGTCGCCTTGCTGGCGGTAGCCGACCAGCTCGCCGTCGACCGAGAGGCGGCCGGCGTCGATCTGCTCGAGGTGGTTGACGCAGCGCAGGAAGGTCGACTTGCCCGAGCCCGACGGGCCGATGATGCACGTCACCTCGCCCGGCTGGACCGTCAGCGAGACGCCCTGCAGCACCTCCAGGCGGCCGAAGCGCTTGTGGACCGACTCGGCCAGGACCATCGGCGTGCCGGTCACAGGCCACCTCCCTCGTGTCTGATCGCCGGCTGCGTGACCGCCGGCGGCGCATGCTGCGGCACGAGCACGCGCTTGACGCGCTGCCACGGTGTCAGCGGCAGCTCGCGGGCGCTGCCGCGGCCGTACCGGCGCTCCAGGTAGTACTGGCCGATCGAGAGGATCGTCGTCATCACGAGGTACCAGATCGACGCCACGATCAGCAGCGGGATCGTTCTGTAGTTCTCCGAGTAGATCAGC
>DATIOB010000306.1:0-13654 GCA_035473605.1 Conexibacter sp. | reverse complement strand
GGCTCGCGCTCGACGAGCTGCGGCCGGGCGACGCGCTGCCGTCGGAGGGCGAGCTGGCGCGCACGCTCTCGATCAGCCGGCTGACCGTCCGCGAGGCGGTCCGCTCGCTGGAGGCGCGCGGGCTGGTCGAGCTGCGCAAGGGCAGACGGCCGACCGTGCGCGAGCCGAACGGCTCGCTCGCCGGCGACTACTTCCGCACCGCGATACGGCGCGACGCGACCGCCCTCTTCGAGCTGCTGGAGGTGCGCCTCGCGCTCGAGGTGCGGATCGCCTCGCTGGCCGCCAACAACGCCTCGCGCGCCGCGCTCGCGGCGATGACGAGCGCGATCGACGGGATGCGCGACGCCGGCGACGAGGAGCAGTTCCACGACGCCGACGTGCGCTTCCACGAGGCGCTCGCGGTCGGCTCCGGCAACGGCATGCTGACGCAGCTGATCGAGCAGCTGTCCGAGCCGCTGCGGATCAGCCGCCGCCACAGCCATCGCGGCCGGCTGCGCGAGGGGCGGCCGTTCGACGAGGTCGTCGAGGCCCACCGCGCGATTCTCTACGCCGTGCAGCGGCGCGACCCGCAGGCCGCCGCGCACGCGATGGAAGTCCACCTGCGCACGACCGAGCGCGACCTGCGCGCGGCGCTCGAACCCCTGGAGGAGCCAGATGCCTGATCTCGATGGCCGCGTCGCGGTCGTCACCGGCGGCTCGCGCGGCATCGGCCGCGCGATCGTCCACCGCCTGCGCGCGGAGGGCGCGCGCGTCGCCTCCTTCGACGTGACCGCTCCCGACCCGACGGAGTCGTTCGACGCCGCCGACCTCCACCTCGAGGTCGACGTGACCGACGAGCAGGCCGTCGCCGACGCCGTGCGCGAGACCAGCCACCAGCTCGGCCCGCCGACGATCCTCGTCAACAACGCCGGCGTCAACGCCTACTTCGACGCCGCCGAGATGACGAGCGCGCAGTGGGACGACTTCTTCGCGCTCGACCTGAAGGCCTGCTGGATCACGGCGCGCGCGCTGCTGCCGGCGATGCGCGCGGCGCGCTCCGGCGCGGTCGTCAACGTCGCCTCGATCCACGCGACGCTGACGCAGCCTGGTCGCTTCCCGTACGCCGCCGCGAAGGCCGGCGTCCTCGGCCTCACGCGCAGCCTCGCGCTCGACGAGGGGCCGAACGGGATCCGCGCCAACGCCGTCTGCCCGGGGCTCGTCGACACGCAGCTCTCGCGCGAGGGCTTCGCCCGCGACGGCCACGGCGTGACGGTCGAGTCGCTCGCCTCCGAGCATCCCGTCGGCCGCGTCGGCACCCCGCTCGACATCGCCGAGCTGGTCGTCTTCCTCGCCAGCGAGACGCGCTCCGGCTTCATCACCGGCGCCGCGATCCCGATCGACGGCGGCGTCGGCGTCCGCCTCAGCTAGTCCCCCTTCGAGAAGAGAGATCCACCGAATGAAGATCGCGCGTTTCGAGACGTTCCTCGTGCCGCCGCGCTGGCTGTTCCTGCGCGTCGAGACCGACGAGGGCGTGGTCGGCTGGGGCGAGCCGGTCGTGGAGGGGCGGGCCGCGACGGTCCGCGCCGCCGTCGAGGAGCTGATGGAGGCGCTGATCGGCGCCGACCCGCTGCGGATCGAGGACCACTGGCAGACGCTCACGAAGGGCGGCTTCTACCGCGGCGGTCCGGTCTTCGCCAGCGCCGTCGCCGGCATCGACCAGGCGCTGTGGGACATCCACGGCAAGGTCCGCGGCGCCCCGGTCCACGAGCTGCTCGGCGGCGCCGTGCGCGACCGCGTGCGCGTCTACTCGTGGATCGGCGGCGACGACCCGGCCGAGTCGGCCGAGCAGGCGACGGCGCAGGTCGAGGCCGGCCTGACGGCGGTCAAGATGAACGCGACCGGGCCGTTCCGCTTCATCGAGACGCGCGCCCAGGTCGCCGCGACGGTGCGGCGCGCGGAGGTCGTGCGCGAGGCGCTGGGGGAGGAGCGCGACGTCGCGCTCGACTTCCACGGCCGCGTCTCGCCGCCGATGGCCAAGCGGCTGATGGCGGCGCTGGAGGAGGTCGCGCCGATCTTCGTCGAGGAGCCGGTCGCGCCCGAGCTGGGCCACGCGCTCGCCGCGCTGATCGCCGCTTCGCCGATCCCGATCGCGACCGGCGAGCGGCTCTTCTCGCGCTGGGACTTCAAGCCGGTCCTGGATGCCGGCGTCGCGGTCGTGCAGCCGGACCTCTCGCATGCCGGCGGGATCTCGGAGGTGCGGCGGATCGCGGCGTTGGCGGAGACCTACGGCGCGGCGCTGGCGCCGCACTGCCCGCTCGGCCCGATCAGCCTCGCCGCCTCGCTCCAGGTCGCCTTCGCGACGCCCAACTTCCTGATCCAGGAGCAGAGCCTGGGGATCCACTACAACGTCGACAACGACCTGCTCGACTACCTCGTGGATCGCTCGGTCTTCGCCTTCGAGGACGGTACGATCGCGCGGCCGACCGCACCAGGCCTCGGCATCGACGTCGACGAGGCGGCGGTGCGCGAGGCGTCCGCGCGCGGTCACAGATGGCGCAACCCGATCTGGCGCGACGCGGACGGCGCATTCACGGAGTGGTGATGAGCGTGTCGGTCGAGGTCTTCAGCGAGGTCGTGGCGGAGCTGGGCGAGGGTCCGGTCTGGGACGTGCGCGAGCAGCGGCTCGTGTGGGTCGACATCGACGGGCAGCTGGTCCACGTGACCAGCGCCGACGGCGGCACGACGCGCTCCTACGCGACCCCCGCGCAGGTCGGCGCGGCGGCGCTGCAGCGCGAGGGCGGGCTGCTGCTGGCGCTCGGCGCCGGCTTCGCGCGGCTGTCGCTCGACGACGGCGAGATCGTGCACCTCGCCGACGCGCCCGGGACCGATCCGGCCGTCGCGCGCATGAACGACGCCGAGGTCGATCCGGCCGGCCGCTGGTTCGCCGGCACGAAGGCGCATGACAGCCGCGAGGGCGGCGGCACGCTCTACCGGCTCGACCACGGCGGCCGCGTCACGACGGTGCTGGAGGGCGTGACGATCTCCAACGGGATGGCGTGGTCGGAGGACGGCGGCACGCTCTACTACGTCGATACGCCGACGAGAACGATCGCCCGCTTCCCGTTCCAGATGGCCGACGGGACGCTCGGCGAGCGCGCGGTCCACGTCGACACGAGCGCGCTGACCGGCTCCCCGGACGGGATGACGATCGACGCCGACGGCAACCTCTGGGTCGCCTTCTGGGGCGGCTGGTGCGTGCGCTGCTTCTCCGGTGCCGACGGCACGCTGCTGGAGGAGGTCGCGATGCCGGTCGAGCAGTGCTCGTCGGTCGCCTTCGGCGGCAGGGACCTGCGCCGCCTGCACGTCACCAGCGCCCGCACCGGCCTGTCGGAGGAGCAGCTGCGCGAGCAGCCCGACGCCGGCCGCGTCCACGTCGTCGAGCCGGGCGTGACCGGCGTCGCGACGCGGACGGTGTCGGTCTAGTCGAGGTCGGGCGGAGGCGGGTCGTCGGCGACCGGCGGCTGCGGGGCGGCCGGGGGGAAGCGCGACTCGCCGTCCTCGGCGACGGCGCGCAGCTGGTCGGCCAGCTCCTTCGTCGCGTCGATCAGGCGCTGGCGCTCCTGCCACAGCCGCTCGACGTCGTCGTCGAGCGCCCGCACCTTCGCGATCGCCTGCTCCTGCAGCGCGGCCGACTCCTGCTCGGCGCGCTGGAGGCGGTCGTCGGCGGCGGCGCGCGAGCTGCGCGTCGTCTCGTCGGCGGCCTGCTCGGCCTGCTGCAGGATCGACGCCGTCTGCTCGCCGACGCGGCCGAGCGCGCGCTGGACCGCCGCGGTCGGCTCGGTCCGCTGCTCGAACAGGTCGAGCGCGTGCGTCACCTCGGCGACGTAGGCGTCGACGACCTGCGGGTCGTAGCCGCGCCAGACGACGGGGAAGTCGACGTCGCGCAGCCGCGCGTAGTCGGGCGCGTCGGGGTCGTGCCGCGCCGCCGCGCGCGCCGGCGCCGCCGGCAGCGCGTCGTGGGCGATCACGTCGAGCGCCGTCGTCGCGTCCTCCTCGGTGAGGGGTCTCGGAGGCTCTTCCTCGTGCGCAGGCTCCCCATCGAGCGGCGCCTGCACCGGGTGCTCGGCGGTCGCGGGATGCTCCGCGTCCTCCTCGCCGGCCTCCGCGAGCGCGTCGAAGGGCACGGTCATCTCCTCAGGCGGCGGAGGACCGCCGGGCGGATCGCCGGGAGCGGCCGCATCGGGGCCGTCGGGCTCGTCTGGTCTGTCGGTCGATTCGAGTGCCACGAAGCGGGTGTCCCCGCTCGGCGCGCGCGACTAACGGCGCCGCTCAGTGGATCGGCGCCGCGGCGCGGCTGGAGGCGGCCAGCTCGAAGATGTGGAAGTCGCGCCCGATCACCGGCACCGAGACGTTGCAGACCGGGACTGCCCCGACGCTGCCCTGGAAGGTGCCGGCGTGCGCGTGGCCGTGCAGCGCGAGCGTCGGCTCGTGCTCCAGCAGCGGCGCCGCGAGCCGGTCGGTGCCGAGGAAGGCCATGATCCCCTCGCCCTCGCCCTCGAGCGTCTCGCGCGTCGGCGCGTAGTGCAGCAGCACCAGCCGCAGCGGGCAGAGCGCGATCTCGCGCAGGCCGCGGTCGAGCGCCTCGACCTCCGCCTGCGCCTCGCGGTAGACCTCGCGCAGCAGCGGTTCGCCGAAGTCGGGCAGGTGCGAGCCGGGGAAGCCGCCGACGAACCCCTTCGTGCCGGCGATCCCGACCTCGACGCCGTTGATCTCGCAGATCGCCCAGTCGCGCTCCAGCACGGTGATCCCGCCCTCCTCGAGCGCCGCGATCAGCTCCGGCGCGCGGTTGACGTGCCAGTCGTGGTTGCCGAGCACGGCGAAGACCGGGATCTCGAGCTGGCGGCAGGCGTCGGCCAGCACGGCGCCCTGCTCGGGCTCGCCGTGCGTGGTCAGGTCGCCGGCCAGCAGCAGCAGGTCGGCCTTGCCGCGCAGCGCCGCGAACGCCTCCAGCGCCTGCTCGCGATGGTCCTCGCGGCAGTGCACGTCGCCGGCCGCGGCGACGCGCACGACGGTCGCGGGCGCGGACTCTGCGGCGGTGGGCGGCTGCTCGATCTCCATCGCCGGAGCCCTACCCGCAGCCGTGGGGACGGCTAACGCCGGCGCGCCGCGGGTACGGGAAAGGACATGGGAGGAGATCTCGAAGCCCGCTCGTTCGACGCGATCGTCGAGGCCCTGCGCGCCGCCGTCCCGGTGCTGCACGAGGCCGAGATCCCGTTTCTGCTCGGCGGCAGCATGGCGGTGTGGGCCTACGGCGGCCCCGAACCGGTCAACGACCTCGATCTGATGTTCCGGCCGCAGGACGCCGAGCGTGCGCAGCAGGCGCTCGCGCGGGCCGGCTTCCGCACCGGCGATCCGCCCGAGGAGTGGCTGCTGAAGGCGTGGCATGACGACGTGCTCGTCGACCTGATCTTCGCGCCGCGCGGCGTGCCGATCGACGACGACACGCTCGCGCGCGGCAACGAGCGCAGCCTGTCGGCGATCCGCCTGCGCGTGATGGCGCTGGAGGACGTGCTGACGAGCAAGCTGCTGGCGCTCGACGAGCACCAGCTCGACATGTCGTACCTGCTGCAACTCGTGCGCGCGGTGCGCGAGCAGGTCGACTGGGACGAGCTGCGCCGCCGCACCGAGCAGTCGCCCTACGCCGCGGCGTTCCTGCTGCTGGCCGAGCGGCTCGGGATCAGCGCTCCGCCCGGCGGCGTGCCGGCCCCGGCGCCGCCGGTGACGACGACGTAGCGGCCGGCGAGCGGGCACGTTCCCGCTACGCTTCGACGCTTGGCTGCGGACGACGACCACAGCTTCCCCGGCTCCGGACAGGGCCGGACGTGGCTGCGCTTCCTGCTCGCCGCCGTGCTCGTGATCGTGCTGACGGCCGGTGCGACGGCGACGGCCGGCCTGCTCAACGTGCAGAGCTTCGTCGACGACCTCAAGGCCGGCGGCACGATCAGAGGGGTCGACGACGTGATCGAGCGCGCCGACGTCGGCGAGCCGCGCACGATCCTGCTGATCGGCTCCGACCACCGCTTCGGCGACCCCGGCGAGGAGGCGCGCTCGGACACGATGATGCTGATCCGGATCGACCCCGACGCCGAGGCGACGACGATCCTGTCGATCCCGCGCGACCTCAGAGTCAGCTTCGACACGCGCAGAGGCAGCTACACCGACGTGAAGATCAACGACACCTACACGGTCGGCGGCGAGGCGTTGACCGCGAAGGTGATCCGCAGACTGCTCGGGATCGAGATCAACCACATCGCGAACGTCAACTTCACCGGCTTCCGCGAGGCGATCGACGCGATCGGCTGCGTGTATGTCGACGTCGACCGCCGCTACTACCACGTCAACGTGCCCGGCGGCGAGCAGTACGCCGAGATCGACATCGAGCCGGGCTACCAGCTGATGTGCGGCGAGAGAGCGCTTGACTACGTCCGCTACCGCCACTTCGACTCCGACTTCGTGCGCGGCGCGCGCCAGCAGGAGTTCCTGCGCCAGCTGCGCTCGCAGTACGACGCGCGCGAGTTCGTCGAGGACCCGCACAAGCTGACGAGAGTGATCGGCAGACGGATGCAGACCGACAAGGGGCTGCAGTCGGTGCAGGCGCTGATCGACTTCGGCAAGCTGGTCGCCTTCTCGGCCAGAAACCCGATCCAGCAGATCGCGCTGAGACCGATCTACACGAGAAGCGCGGCCGGGGTCTCCTACGTCGAGACGACCGCGGCGGAGCTTGCGCGCGTGCGCAGGGAGTTCCTGCATCCGAGCGCGGCGCCGGCTCCCGCTGCGGCGCCCGCCAAGGCGGCGTCGAGAAGAGCGCGCGGCGGCAGCGGGAACGGGCGCAGAGCGGCCGCCCCGCCGGCCGACGGCCTCGTCGACATGACGCAGACCGGCAAGGAGTACGCGATCGGCCTCGGCCCGATGAGATTCCCCGTCTTCTACCCGCGCCTGCTGCCGAGCGGCCGCACCTACATGCCGGTCAACACCGGCGCCGAGGGCGGCTATCCGATCGCGTACAAGACGAAAGCGCAGGACGGCAAGATGCGCCAGGCCTACCGCTTCGTGATCGACGTCAGCACCGAGGCCCATCCCGGCAACTACGTCGGCGTGCAGGGGCTGCGCTGGAAGGACCCGCCGATCCTCAACAACCCCTCCGCCGACCGGCGCACGGTCAACGGGAAGCAGCTCGACCTGTATTACGACGGCACGAGACTGCGGCTGGTCGCGTGGAGAACGTCGCAGGGCGTCTACTGGATCTCCAACTCGCTGGAGCGGCTGCTCGGCAACGACCAGATGCTGCGGATGGCCGGGTCGCTGACGCGGCTCGGGCGCGGCTGATCAGCGCGCGCGGCCCTCCTTCAGCAACGCGACCGCCTTCTCGACCCGCCGGGCGCGCGTGTCGGCTCTTCTCGCGTTCTCGACGTTGGTGACGTGGAATCTCTTCAGGCTCGGCGAGAGCGTCGCGAAGAACTCCTGCGCGGCCGGCTCGGCGGCGAGCGCCGCGGCAAGGTCCGCGGGCAGCTCGACCGTGCGCGGGGCGGTGTCGAGCGCGAGCGTGACGGCGATCTCGTCGCCGGCGGCGACGCCGGAGGCGGCGCGCTGCTCGGCGCTGACGGGGACCATCGCGACGCCGCCCATCACGCCGATCGTGCTGCGGTAGCTGTGGTCGTCGTCGAGCGTCACGACGACGGCCGGCCGCTTGCCGCCGCCGAGCTGCTCGACCAGCTCGGGCGGGACGACGATCCCGGTCGCGGTTCTGCGGGCGAGCTTGAGCGTGGCGGTGAAGCTGACGGCGGGCATCTCGGCGGACCTCCGGGTCGGTTGGTGGTGCTGAGACGGCCGCCACGGCGGAAACTCATCCCCGCCCGAGGTAGACCTCCTGGATCAGCGGGCCGTCGCGCAGCTCGGCGGCGCTGCCGGCGGCGGCGACGGTGCCGGTCCGCAGCAGCGCGGCGTCGTCGGCGAGCGCGAGCGCGACGCGCGCGTTCTGCTCGGCCAGCAGGATCGTCGTGCCGTCGCCGCGCAGCTCCGCCAGCGCCGCGTAGATCCGCTGCACGACCTTCGGCGCCAGCCCCATCGACGGCTCGTCGAGCACCAGCAGCCGCGGACGCCGCATCAGCGCGCGGCCCATCGCCAGCATCTGCTGCTCGCCGCCGGAGAGCAGCCCGGCGGGGCGCTCCAGCAGCGGCTCCAGCTCGGGGAAGAGCGCGAGCGGCTGGGCGAGCGACGCCGGGTCGCGCCAGCCGCGGGCGGCGGTGCGGCCGTAGCCGCCCATGCGGAGGTTGTCGGCGACCGTCAGCGAGGCGAAGACACGGCGTCCCTCGGGTACGAGCGCGACGCCGTCGCGGGCGATCCGGTGGGCGCGGCGGCCGGCCAGCTCGCGCTCGCCGAAGCGGATCGTTCCGGCGCTCGGGCGCAGGTGGCCGAGCAGCGCGCGCAGGGTGGTCGTCTTGCCGGCGCCGTTGGCGCCGAGCAGGGCGGTGACGGCGCCGGCGCGCACGTCGAGATCGATCCCGTGGACGACCTCGACCGGCCCGTGCGCGACGCGCAGGCCGCGCACGGTCAGGAGCGCGTCAGCCGCGTCAGCCGCGTCAGCCGCGGCGGCCGCGGCGGCCGCGCCCGGCGCGCCGCTGGCCCGCGCGGCGCTCGCGTCGCGCTCACTCATCCTCGACCCCCAGATAGGCGTCGATCACGCGCGGGTCCTCGCGCACGGTCGCGGGCGGCCCCTCGGTCAGCACGGCGCCGCCGACGAGCACGACGACGTGGTCGGACAACCGCATCACGAGCGGCACGTCGTGCTCGATCAGCAGCACCGCGAGGCCGTCGGCGCTCAGCGCGGCAATGCGGCCGGCCAGCTCGTCGGCGCTCGCCGGCGGCAGCCCGGCGGCCGGCTCGTCGAGGATCGCGACCTGCGGCCGCCCGACCAGCATCCGCGCCGGCTCGACCAGCTTCGCCTCGCCGAAGGAGAGCGACTCGACGCGCCGCTGCGCGAGGTGACCGATCGAGAAGCGCTCCAGCGCCGCCAGCGCCGCCTCGCGCAGCGCGCGCCGCGAGAGACCGTGCGCGTGCGCGCCGACCATCACGTTCTCCAGCACCGTCAGCCCTTCGAACAGCTCGAGGTTCTGGAAGGTCCGCCCGAGCCCCAGCGACGCGCGCCGCCAGGTCGCGGTGCGGGTCACGTCGCGACCGGCGAGCGTGACGGTGCCGCTGTCGGGGCGGACGATCCCGCTGGCGACGTTGGCGAGCGTCGACTTGCCGGCGCCGTTGGGGCCGATCAGCGCGGTCACGGAGCCGGCTCTGACGCTCAGCGAGACGTCGCGCAGCACCTCGACGCCGCCGTAGTGCTTGCCGACGCCGCTCAGTTCGAGCACGCTCATCGGACCGCCTCCGCGTCGACCGGGGCCGCGGGCGGCGCCCCGGGCGGGGCCGCGCCGGCGCGCGCCTCGCGCCGCCCTCGCCGCCAGTCCGACAACGTCCCGACGACGCCGTGCGGCAGCGCCTGCACGGTGACGAGGAAGAGCAGGCCGATGATCAGCGGTCTGACGTCGGAGGCGTCGGCGAGCAGCTCGTCGAGCGCGAACAGCAGGCCGGCGCCGACGACCGGACCGAGCAGCGTCCCGGCGCCCGCGAGCGTCAGCACGACCAGCAGCGTGACCGCCGCGAAGAAGCCGAACGGCTCCGGGCTGACGAAGCCGTTCTCGTACGTCTCCAACGCGCCCGCGAGCCCGGCGTAGGCGCCCGAGAGCGTGAAAGCGATGAGGCGCAGGCGGAAGACCGGCACGCCCGCCGCCGCCGAGGCCGGCTCGGAGGTCGCCGCCGCGCGCAGCGCCAGGCCCCAGCGCGAGGCTGCGAACCAGCCGGCGAAGGCGAGGCCGAGGAAGGCGAGCGGCGCGGCGAGCCAGTAGATCCGCGTCGGCGTGTCGAGCACCAGCGAGCCGAACTCGAGGATCGGCACGCCGAGCAGGCCGTTGGGGCCGCCGGTCAGCGAGACGGCGCGGCCGAACAGCAGGAAGAGCACGACGCCGGCGCCGAGGCTCGCCATCGTGAAGTAGAGGCCGCGCAGCCGCAGCGACGGCAGTCCGACGATCACGCTCGCGGCCGCGACGACCAGCGGCGCGGCGACGAACGAGAGCCAGATCGGGCCGATCGCCTCGGCGCCGAGGATGCCGGCGGCGTAGGCGCCGAGGCCGTAGAAGCCGGCCTGCGCGAGCGACACCTGGCCGGCGTAGCCGTTGATCAGGTTGAGCCCGGTCAGCAGCAGCAGGTTGATGCAGAAGCCGACCAGCAGGCCGTGCTCGTAGTCGCCATGGAAGAGGAACGGCGCGGCGGCGAGGCCGGCGCCGACGAGCGCCAGCACGAGCAGGCGGAAGCGGGGCTCCGACAGCGGTCTAGACACGTTCCACCTTCACGGCCGCGAACAGCCCGGTCGGCCGCGTGAAGAGCACGATCAGCAGCACGCTGAAGGCGACCACGTCGGCGTAGGTCGACGAGACGTAGCCGGCGAACCACGCCTCCATCAGGCCGATCGCGAAGCCGCCGACGACGGCTCCGGGCATCGAGCCGAGCCCGCCGAGCATCGCCGCGGCGAAGCCCTTGAGGCCGAGCAGCGTGCCGAAGTCGTAGTTGACGGGGGAGACGGCGGCGAGGCCGGCACCGGCGGCGGCGGCCAGCGCGCCCGCGAGCGCGAACGACCAGGCGGCGGCGGCGCGGCGCGAGAAGCCCGAGGCGGCGGCCATCTCGCCATCGTCGGCGCTCGCGCGCAGCGCCACGCCGAGCGGGGCCCAGCGCAGGAAGGCGGCGAGCGCGCCGGCGGCGACCGCGACCAGCGCGCAGTTCCACAGCGCCTGCGCGTCGAGCACGGCGCCGCCGACGTGCAGCGTCGAGGTGCCGGAGAAGCCGGGCAGCGTGTACGCCTGGCGGTCGGTCACCAGCAGCACCACAGCCTTGATGGCGACGCCGAGGCCGATCGTCGCGAGCGTGATCGTGTTGGGGTTGGGCGTGCGCGTGAAGCGCACGCAGATCACCTCGGTCGCCAGGCCGCAGAGCGCGCCCATCAGCACGACGACCAGCACGACGACGGCGAGCGGCGGGTCGGCCCATTGGTGCAGGGCCCCCGCCGTCACGCCGGCGAGCATCACGTACTCGCCCTGGGCGAAGTTGATCGCCCGCGTCCCGCGGAACACGATCGCGAAGCCGAGCGCGACGAGCGCATAGGCGGCGCCCGTCGTGAGGCCCGAGAAGGTGAGCTGCAGGAAGTCGGTCATCGTCGGATGCGTGGGTGGTGCGTGTGGGTGCGCGTGCGCGGCGGCCGGCGGGCGCTACTCGGTCAGGCCGTCTCTGGCGGGCACGAACCGTCTGCCGTCCCACTCGGAGATCGCGACGGCGTCGACGCCGAGGCCGGAGTGGTCCTCAGCCGTGTATCTGAAGTCGCCGTTGACGCCCTGGTAGGAGCCGAGCCCCTCCAGCGCCTCCGCGAGCGCCTCGCCGGACAGCTCGCCGCCGCTCGCTCTGATCGCCTCGGCGACGAGCTGGACGCCGTCGTACGCCTGCGCGGCGAAGACGTTGGCCGGCTCGTTGTACTTCGCCTCGTAGGCGTCGGCGAATCTCGTGATGACGGCCTTCTGCGGGTCGCTGTCGGGCAGCCTGTCGTAGATCGGCAGCTTGCCGGCGGACAGCAGCGCGCCTCTGGCGGCGGTGCCGGCCTGCTCGTAGAAGGCGGGATCGGCCGAGCCGAAGCCGAGCCCGAGCAGGTTTCTGTCGAGTCCGAGCTGCTGCGCGTTCTTGAGGAAGGTCGTCGCGGCCGGGGTGGTCGTCCAGGCGACGTACGCCTGCGGATCGGCTCTGCGCAGGTTGGTCAGCTGCGGCGTGAGGTTGGTCGCGGTCGGGTCGAAGCTCTCGCTCTGGACCTCGATCCCGGCCTCCGGCGCCAGTCTCTCCAGCTCCGCCTTGGCCGACTCACCGAAGCCCGAGGTGTCGGGCAGGAAGCCGACGGCTCTGACGCCGCGGGCGTTCCAGAAGTCGGCGGTGCGCTGGAGGACGACGGTGTCGTTGAAGGTCGACTTGAAGGTGGTCGGTCTCTCGTCGGCCGGCTGCACGATCTCGCGCGCGCCCTCGGTCGCCATGAAGAGCTTGTCGGCGCGCTGCAGCAGCGGCTGCATCGCCAGCGCGATGCCCGACTGCGAGCCGCCGCCGACGACCACGTCGACGTCGTCGCGGCTGATCAGGCGGCGCGTCTGGTCGACGGCCTTGGCGGTGTCGCCGGCCGGGTCGTAGAAGACGACCTCGAGTCTGCGGCCCTCGACGCCGCCGCCCTCGTTCAGCTCGTCGACGGCGAGCTGGAGGCCCTTGCGCATCTTGTCGCCGACGACCGCCGGCGGGCCGGTGACGGAGAAGAGCGAGCCGACCTTGATCGGGTCGCCGCCGCTGCTGCTCTGGGCGGAGGTGGTGCCGGCGCCGGCGCTGGTGCTGCCGCCGTCGGCGTCGTCGTCGGAGCCGCAGGCGGCCAGCGCGAACGGCGCGGTCGACAGCAGCAGCGCCAAGGCGATCGTGCGGCGGGGTGAGAAGCGTCGGGTCTCCACCGGTCCTCCAGTGGTTTCGTGGGTGGCGTGCGAACGTCCTGTGCGCTCACACAGGAAGAGTTGTATCATCTAGACCGGCTTAGTCAAGAATTGGAAGGCAGGCAGCCGTGCCGGATTGGAAGATCACCCCGCTCGTCGTCGCGATCGGCCCGCAGCGGGAGAAGAGCCGTTTCACCTACATGCACAACTTCGGCGAGAAGGTCGACATCCCGTACGTCTCGTGGCTGCTGCAGGACGGCACCCACAACGTGCTCGTCGACACCGGCTGCAGCGCCGCCGACTACGCCGACAAGGTGCGTCCCGGCGACGGGCCGCTGATGCTCGCCGGCGAGCAGTTCGCCGACGTCCAGGACGTGGTGCCGATCGAGCAGCGGCTCGCGGAGCAGGGGCTCGACTTCAGCGCGATCGACCTGCTGATCCAGACGCACCTCGACTGGGATCACACGATGAACACGCCGAAGTTCGCTGGGGCGGGCACGAAGGTCGTGGTCCAGCGCAGGGAGTGGGAGCAGATCCCCGCGCACCCGCTGTTCGCCTCGACGTACGCGCCCAGAGAGACGTATGCCGAGATCGAGGCGCTGGGGCTCGAGCTGCTCGACGGCGAGCAGGAGATCCTGCCGGGGCTGGAGCTGATCGTCACGCCCGGCCATTCGCCGGCCGGCCAGTCGGTCGTCGTGCAGACCGGCGAGGGGCCGCACGTGATCGTCGGCATGTGCACGATCGCGGAGAACTTCTGGCCTTCGGAGGCCGTCCTCTCGAAGGGGACCTACACCGTGATCCCGACCGGCATGCATATCGACCCGATCGAGACGTACGACTCGATGCAGCGGATCAAGGCGATCCCGGAGGCGAGAATCCTCCCCTTCCACGACATCGCCGTGCTCGACTACGAGGTGCTCGGGTAAGGGCGTGAGCGGTCTGCTCGGGGACAGCGGCATGGCGGTGGGCAGCGCGGCGGTGGGCGGCGCGGCGGCGGGCGAGGCGCTCGCGGCGGGCGTCGTGCGCTTCGTCGGTGAGCCGGTCGCGCTCGTGCTGGCCTCCTCGCGCGC
>DATIOB010000305.1:0-4397 GCA_035473605.1 Conexibacter sp. | reverse complement strand
GAACGCTGACCGCGGCCGCCTCGGCGGGCGGCCGGCCACCGCGACGCCGGCCTGCCAGCCGGGAGCGCGTCCTCCAGCCGGCGGTTCGACAGTCGCCGCGTCGATCCCAGCGCGGGTGAGCACCCAGGCGATCACCGAGTTGGAGTTCCACATCTCGCCGGCCTGCAGCTCGTCGCGTCCCCAGGTCGGCGTCGGCACCTGCGCGACGAGCTCGAGCAGCCGCTCCGCCAGCTCCTCGTCAGCGCTCAGGCGGCGCGGGCTGTCGACAGCCTCCTCGACGTCCGGGATGCGCCCGCCGCGCCACCGGCGGATCTCGTAGCGGAAGATGCGCAGGCGGCCCGCCCAGTGCGCTCCGACCGGGCCTTCGGCGACGACGCCGCGCCGTGCGCCGAGCCCGTCGCGCACCGGAGCCTGCTCGATCACGAACGTCCCGCCCCGCGCTTCCACGCGCAGCGCCGCGTGGTAGAGCGCGCGTGCCCGGCGCCGCCCGACGCGGGCGGCGATCGTCTCGTAGAGGCGCCCGTTGCGCCGCACGAACCAGCCGCCCGCGCCGAGCGGCAGCCAGTACAGGTCGACGGCCGCCACCGGCGTCTACGCCGTCGTGGCCGTGATCGTCCGCAGCGTCATGCGCCGCCGTCCCCATCCTGCAACTGCACGACGACCGCGACGGCGATGTCGACCGGCGGCAGGCAGCGCCGCGCGCGCTCGCGCACGCGGCGCACGTCGAACAGCGACGACCAGCAGTGGCGGACCGCGGCCTCGAGCGCACCGGCGCCGCGCACGTCGCGGAAGACGTCGTCGTCGCCGGGCGGGAGCTGCGGGAGGTCCGGTTCCGTGAAGGAGGCGGTGACGGTCAGCGGCGCGTCGGGTCGATCGCCGACGAGCGCGGCATGCGCCTCCTCCAGCTCCGCCGCCAGCCGGTCGGGCAGCGGCTCGAAGGCGACGTAGCTGCGCGCGAGCGCGGCCTCGCCCATCAGGCGTCCCAGCTCCTCGCCGCCGGCGTCGACCAGCGCGAAGGCGAGTCGCAGTCGCAGGTCTCCGGCCTCGCACAGCTCCTCGTAGGCCGGTGCGCCGACCACGAAGCCGGGCGCCACCTGGATGCCGAGCCGCGCCTCCTCGGCGAGTCCCGCGCCCAGCCCGCCGGCGAACTCCCGATCGGCGAGCGACAGCTCCGACAGCGGCCTGATCACGGCCGGCTCGAGGATCGCGCGCCCCGTGTGCGCGGGCGCCACGCCGCCGCGGCTGTGCTCGACCGCGGGACGTTGCGTCTCGTGCAGCAGGTGCGTCGCGAGGTAGGGCGCCAGCTCGCGCGCGGCGATCTTCGCCGGCGGCCACCACTGCGGCTCGCGTGAGATCCCGTCGGCCGCGTCGGCACCGGCGAGGTGGGCGCGCAGGAAGCGGGGTTGGTCGCCGGTCGCCAGGATCGCTCGCAGCACGGGATCGAACGGCGGGGGCAAGACGCCTGCTCCCTGCTCGAACGCGATCTGCGCCGCAGCCGCGTCGGCGCGCTGCGCGGCCAGGCCCCCTTGCTTGATCGGGTCGGCGCACATGTCGCCGGCCGCGTAGACGTGGGACAGGCCGGGAACCCGGCTGTACTCGTCGACGGCGACGAAGCCCTGCCGGTCGTGCGGGATGCCGTCGATCGCCGGGCCGCTCAACCGCGGCAGCGCGATCGCCGCGTCGACGTCGACCGCTCCCTCCAGCTCGACCCACATCGCCCCGTCCTTGACGCGCTCGACGGTCGCGGCGGTCAGCACCTGCACACCGCGCTGCTCGAGCAGCAGGCCGACGGCCTCGGAGACGGTGGCGCCGAAGAGATCGAGCGGCCGTTCCTCGGGCGTCACCACGAAGATCTTCGGAGCGGTCCCGTCGGGGCCGCGCTCCGCCGCGAGCCCGAGCGCCAGCTCGTACATCGGCAGCGTCCAGCTGATCCCGTCGGCGCCGGTCAGGCCGACCCGGCTGATGGTCCCGGCGCGAATCCCCTCCACCACCGCGGCGACGGCCCCGGCATCGGCCGGTTCACCGAAGCCGATCGCGCCCGGCACGACCGGCCGCGGCCGCGCGCCGACGGCGAGCACCAGCTCGTCGTACGGCAGCTGCACCCCGTCACCGGTCGTCACCGTCTGCGCGTCCGGATCGACGCTCGCCAGCGAGTCCTGCACCAATCTCGCGCCGTGCTCGGCCGCGACCTCGGCGAGCGGAAGCGACGGGACGCCTCCGGGCGCGAACGGGGCCGCTATCGCCAGCGGGCGATAGACGAAGTCGCGCTCGGGCGCCAGCAGCGTCAGCTCGACCTGCTCCCCGAGCGCTCTGCGCAGCGCGAGCAGGGCTTCGAGCGCTGCGACGCCGCCGCCGGCGACGATGACGCGTGTCGGGCGCGTACGATCACGCTCCCGGCTGGGCGGCTTGGAGGTCGGCCGGCGGGGCGGCCGCATCGGTCTCGGTGCGTGCCGAGCGCGGCCAGATCAGGACCGGGCAGGCCGCGTCGCGCACGACGCGGGAGCTGACGGCACCGAGCAGCAGTCGCAGCGCCGGGCCGTGGTCGCGCGACCCCAGCACGAGCAGGTCGAGCTGCCTGCTGGCCTTGACCAGCTCGGTGACCGGTCCGCCCTCGGGGCGCTCGGTCACGATCTGCTTCACCCCGCGTCTGGCGAGCCGGTCGCGGGCGCCGGCGAGATGGAGGTCGGCAAGCTCGCGCATGTCCTCGACGAAGCTGCCGTAGCCGTAGGCGTCGACCAGCGGCGGAGGAACGGTGTCGACGACCGAGATCGCGACCACCGCCGCCGCGGCGCCGACGGCCAGATCGCCGACGAGGTCGAGCGCGTGGCGCCCCTCTTCGGAGCCGTCATAGGCCAGGCCGATCCGCCGCAACGGCGACGCGTCGGTCGTCGCCGCGTAGCCGGGCGGGGCGATCGCCACAGCGCGCGGTGATCCATGCAGCGTCTGCTCTGTCGCGCTGCCCGGCCAGATCCGGCCGAGCCCCTGCCGGTGGCTGGCGCCGACGACGATCACGTCGAAGTCGCCGCCGGCGGCGAGCGGCTGCAGGCCCGCGCTCGGCGAGCTGGCCGCGATCGCGCGAAACGAGCTCTCGCCGAGCTCCGGCCACGCGTCCCGGGCCCGTTGCAGCGTCTCGTCGGCCGCGGCGTGCAGGCGCTGCTCACGGGCGCGCGGCTCACCCTCAGGGCCGATCGGCGGCAGCGCCTGGTAGACGGTCACGACTGCGACGTCCGCGCCGGGCGACGCCTCCGCCAGCTTACGTCCGAGCGCGAGCGCATCCTCCCCACGGGGCGAGCCGTCGTAGCCGATCAAGATGTTGCGCATCGCGGGTCCTCCGAACCGAACGCGTCAGGTGGTCTAGCGGTCGTCGACCACGCTACGCCCGCTCAGCGTCGCGTCCATCGGGCGGTGGCCGCAGAGACGGTCCGTAATAAGGACGGATGCGCCGCGCCGGCCGGCTGGCGCACCGACGCGTCCGCGGGGCGAACTACGGAGTCTGCGGCGGTGAAACCCACCGATGACGTGCCGGTGCGGCGGTGCGACGGTGGTCGCGGACTCGTCCCGTCCGTTTTTCGCGTTTTCGTCGAAAGGACGTCCAACGATGTCACCGACCGTCGCTCGCACCTCCCGCAGCTCCCCGGCGCGAGCAGGCGCGCTTCCGGCACGCGTCGCGTCGGCGCGCACGTCCGCCGCAACCGAGCTGGAGGCGCTCCGCCTCGACGTCCGCGCGCGGCGCATGACCCAGGTCGTGCGCGCGCTGCGCGAGCGAGAGGCCGCGAGCAGGCGTGAACGCGGCGACGTCCCGCAGCCGCTGTCGCTGGCGATCGCCGGATTCGAACGTGAGCTTGCGGCGATACGCCGCCGTCTGGCGACGCTCGACCGCCGCGGTCGTTGACCGGTGGTCGAAGGAAAGGGCTTCTGAGATGCGCAAGATCCTGATCGGCTGCGAGCGAGCATGAGCGCCCACGACGACAACCACGGCTTCTCCGGCGGTCAGGTCTCCCCGCTCGACGGGACGTTCCTCGAGCTCGAGGACGCCGATCCCGCGGTGCACATGCACATCGGCGCGATTCTCCTGTTCGACGCCTTTCCCGACCAGGACGGCGGGCCTGCGCTCGAACGGGTCCGCAGCCTGCTGTCGCGCCGGCTCGACCAGCTTCCCCGCCTGCGCCAGCGTCTGTCGAGCGCGAGGATCGGGCCGCTCCGCTGGCCCGAGTGGGTGGACGACGACCACTTCGACCTCTCCCGCCACCTGCGGCGGGCCGCCCTTCCCGACCCCGCCGGAGCCGTCGAGCTCGATGAGTGGAGCGGCGAGTTCTTCTCGCGCCGGCTCGACCGCGCCCATCCGCTGTGGGAGGCCGTCGTGATCGAGCGCGTCGACGGCGGCCGCTGGGCCCTGG
>DATIOB010000304.1:0-3816 GCA_035473605.1 Conexibacter sp. | reverse complement strand
CACCGCCGCCGCGACCGCTCCGCTCGCCTCCGCCAGCGACACGACGATCGCCGACGTCGTCCCGCGCACGCCCGCGATCGGCCTGCCGATCGACACGATCGCCGAGAGCGGCGCCCAGATGGGCGTCCAGGTCGGCGACTTCTTCTACGCCGCGCCGAACCAGCGCAACGCCGCGCTGCAGCTGCTCGTGCTCGACCGCGCGACGCTGGAGCTGCGCGCCAACAGCTCCTTCACCGCCGACGACGGCGGCACCGCGAGCCTGGAGGCGGCGGTCGCGGCGCTCGACAGCAGCGCGCTCGTGATCGTCTCGACCCCGCGCTACGGGTCGCTGATCCCGGCCGTCGACGCGGCCGCGCTGGCGAACGTCAACGCCGCGCTGAAGGCGATCGGCGCGACCCCGCTGATCGCCGGCAGCGCGCCGGCCGGCGGCCAGGGCCTGCAGCTCTGCGGCGGTGTCACGGTCGGCGTCTGCGCCGGCTTCTCGGCGATCGGGATCCCGGGCCTGCCGAGCGGGCAGGGGACGATCAACCCCGGCCTCGGCACCTCGACCGATCCGGGCGACTCCGTCGGCGGCGCGCTGCGCGGCTACCTGCAGCTCGACGCGCACGACAACTTCACCTACGTCGACGGCGACTACGTCGCGTTCGACACGACCGCGCCCGGGACGACGAACAGCCAGGCGGCGATCCAGGTCGGCGGACAGACGTACAGCTCAGACGCGCTCACGAACCCCCTCGCCGGCGTCTACGTGCTCGTGCTCGACGCCGGCACGCTCGCCTACCGTGACGACGAGACCTTCGCGCTGCGCTACGGCCCGCTCGACCCGCTCGTGACGAACATGCAGAACCTTTCGAAGATGCTCGACGGGCTGGCCGCCGACCCCTCCGCGCTCGTCTTCGTGCAGACGATCGGGAGACTGGCGCGCTGGGACACGTACGAGGGGCGGACCGACCTGTCGGCGTGGTGGAACCGCGTCGCCGCCTCGCTGCAGCACCTCGGCGGCCACGCGATGCTGTTCGACTCGCTGACCGACCACGGCTACACGCAGGTCGGGCCGGCGCAGAACGGCGCGCAGCGGGGCTACCCGGCGCCGTTCACGAAGCTCGCCGGGCCGACCGTCTCGAACACGCCGGCGCAGCTCGCCGGCACGCTCAGCCGCAACGCCGACTCGCAGTTCCACGCGCAGAACGCGGCCGCCGTGCCGACGCCGACCGACGACCTGCCGCTGGTCGCCTACCAGGCGCCGACGCCGTGGCCGCTGCGCGCCGGCGCCGCGACGCGCGCGGCGATCTCGTGCGTCGCCGACACGCTCGACCTCGACATGCCGATCGAGGTCAACTACAGCTCCGGCACGCTCAGCTGGGGGACGCGCGCGGCGACCGTCAGCGGGCTCACCTACGACGAGCTGGAGCCGACCGCGCGCTGTCAGCCAGGCCAGTTCGGCGCCGCCGACCTCTCCGCCGTGAAGGTCCAGCTGGGGAAGGAGTTCACCGCCGTCGACGACCTGCGCAACTGGATCGCGAGATTGAAGGAGCCGTTCGCGGGCTCCAGCTCGATCTCGCCGCTGAAGGTCGCCGCGATCTCCGACGCGATCGAGGGCAGCGTCAAGCCGCCCGCCGGCGAGCAGGTCGGCGCCGACGGGATGGGGATCGCCGAGGACGCCTTCCTGATCCTCGGCGCGCTGCCCGGGATCGACGAGTTCACCTTCGGCGGGCCGGACATGATCGCGAGCCTGATCGGATTGGTCGCCGATACGACGACCGAGCCGGCAGGGCCGAAGGAGCTGGAGTACGACGCCGTCGCCGCCGACGAGCTGGGGATCACGATCGACGAGGGCTACCTGCACGCCTCCCAGCAGTTCGACCAGGTCTTCGCGATCCTCGTCGGCGACTGGGGCAAGCTGTCGCTCGCCGACCAGCGCCAGCAGCCGGGCGGGCCGTGGGAGTGGAGCGACGAGAAGACCGACCAGGCGATCGACCTGCTCGGCTACGGCGCGCAGCGGCAGGCGTACCAGCAGCTCGTCCCGACCGTCTACGACGGCCTGCTGCGAGCCACGCGCGGCAGCTTCCCCGACGTGCCCGACGACGCGCGCAACTACGTCTGCAGCACGTTCAAGACCTCGCGCGGGATCACGACCTTCAAGCCGTTCGGCGGCGCCTCGGCCGGCGGCGTGCAGACGGCCGTGATCAACGCCGGGCCGCAGCGCGAGAACTGGGTGCTGTCGAACGCGACGCCGGCCAACACCGACGCCGACCCGGGCGACACGATGCTGCGCGGCTGGCAGTGGGCGCCGAGCTTCCCCAGCGCCCAGCTGACGAACGGGATGTTCGCGACGGACGCGAGCGGCCTCGAGGTGCCGCCGCTGCTGCCGCTGCCGTACGCGCTGTCGGTCTACGGGCGGCTGAAGGTGCTGACGATCGCCTGGGGCGGCGCCGAGGACGCCGACGGGAACAGCCGCGCCAACTTCTGCTTCGGCAGATGAGCTGACATCGCGGCCGGCGACCCTCGCTGAGGAGGCGAGCGGTCGTCCATACTGCGGCGCGTGGCACGGACGCCCCTCCTGGAGCGCGAACGCGAGCTGGCCGCGCTCGCCGCCCTGCTCGACTCCGCGACCGCCGGCGAGCCGGGCCTCGCGCTGGTCGAGGGTCCGGCCGGCGCCGGCAAGTCGCGCCTGCTGGAGGCGGCGCGGGCCGGCGCGCGCACCCGTCGCCTGCCGCTGCTGAGCGCCGGCGGCGTCGAGCTTGAGCGGGCATTCCCCTTCGGCGTCGCGCGCCAGCTCGTCGAGCCGCTGCTGGCCGGCGCCGATGCGCAGGAGCGCGCGCGTCTGCTCGCCGGGCCCGCCGGGCTCGCCGCCGCGCTGCTGGAGGGCGATGCCGACGCCGCCGCGATCGCGTTCAGCGACGACCACCGCCATGCGCTCGCGCACGGGCTGCGCTGGCTGCTGGCGAACGCCGGCCAGCGGCGGCCGTGCGTCGCGCTGGTCGACGACGCGCACTGGGCCGACGAGCCGTCGCTCGCCCTGCTCGCCGCGCTGGCGGCGCGGCTCGACCTGCCGCTGGTGCTCGTCGTCGCGCTGCGGCCAGGCGAGCCGGGCGCCGACGAGGAGCTGCTCGACCGCCTGCGCGGCGCCCCCGGCGCGCGCCTGCTGCGCCCGGCGCCGCTCGGTCCGGCGGCCGTCTCGACGTTGGTCGCACGGCGGCTGCCGGCGCCCGATCCCGCCTTCGTCGCCGCCTGCGCGACCGCGACCGACGGCAACCCGTTCCTGCTCACGGAGCTGATCGAGGCGGCCGCGGCCGACGCCGTGGAGCCGACCGCCGCGGCCGCCTCGCAGGTGCGCTCGCTCGTGCCGGAGACGGTGCTGCGCGCGATGCTGCTGCGCTTCCGGCGGCTGCCGCCGGAGGCGGTCGCGCTGGCGCGCGCGGCCGCGGTGCTCGGCGAGCGGGCGTCGCTGACGCGCGCCGCCGCGCTCGCCGAGGTCGACGACGCGACCGCGGCCGAGGCAGCCGACCGGCTGGCGGCGACGCACGTGCTGGCGCCCGGCGAGCCGCTGCGGTTCGTCCATCCGCTCGTCGCCGGAGCGGTCGCGGCCGACCTGCCGGCGCACGCCCGCGCGCGGCTGCACGCGCGCGCCGCGGAGCTGCTGGCGGCGGCCGGCGCGCCGCCCGAAGCCGTCGCGGCACACCTGCTGCAGGCGCCCGCGGGCGCCTGGCCGGGCGCGGGCGCCGCGCTCGTGGCGGGCGCCCGCGCGACGCTGCGGCGCGGCGACTACGCGAGCGGGCAGCGGCTGCTGGCGCGCGCGTTGGAGGAGCCGCTGCC
>DATIOB010000303.1:0-1615 GCA_035473605.1 Conexibacter sp. | reverse complement strand
CCGGCGCGGTGGGGCGCGAGCGCGGCATCGGTCGCGTCGACCCAGGCGGCGTTCTCGGCGTCGCGCGCGGGGTCGCTCCATTTCGCGCCCCACGAGAGGAAGCCGCGCGCGGCGACCGACGCGGCGCCGTCGACCGGCAGTCTCGGCGCGGGGCGGAAGTCGACCATCGCGACGGTGCGGCGGTCGGGTGCGCGGGCGACCTGCGCGGCGAGCGCCGCGGCGGCCTCGACCGGGTGATCGGTCCACAGCGTCTCGTTGACGACGCGCAGCACCGCGCCGGTGATCCCGCCGGCGTAGAGCCGCTCGTAGGTGATCGGTGCCGGTCCGAGCGCGCTCGTCGCGCCCGCCGGCGCGGCCGCCGCCAGCTCTGCGAGCGCCGCGCGCGCGGCGTCGGGATCGCGTTCGAAGGCGATCGCGGCGACGTGGCAGACGGGCGGGCGGTCGAGCCCCGCGTCGTCCGCCTCGAAGGCGACGTAGCGCTCGACGTTCTCGCCGCCGCGGTCGGCGTGGCCTTGCAGCCAGGCCGCGACCTCGCGGGCGGCGTCGAGCGGGTAGGTCCAGCGGCTCGCGTGCATGCCGGCCGGCAGCGGCCGCGTGCGCAGGCGGAAGCCGGTCGCGACGGCGGGGAAGCCGGCGCCGGCGCCGCGGGCGGCCCAGAAGAGGTCGGCGTGCTCGTCGGCGGAGATCGTCAGCCGCTCGCCGGCGGCGGTGACGACGTCGACCGCCTCGACCTCGAAGCAGGCGAACTCGCCCCACGCGGCGCCGTTGAAGCCCATCCCGCCGCCGAGCAGGAAGCCGCCGATCCCGACGGTCGCGTTGTGGCCGCCGGGGAAGGCGCGGCCGCGCGCGTTGAGGAAGCGCGCAAGCGCGGCGGAGCGGATCCCCGGCCCGACCTGCGCGGTGACGCCGTCGTCGAGCAGCCGCGCGCCGTCCAGCCGCGAGACGTCGAGCATGATCCCGCCCTCGCGCAGGAAGGTGGCGGCGTAGTTGTGGCCGCTGCCCTTGACCGCGACCGGCGTGCCGTGCGCGGCGGCATGGCGCACGACGGCGATGACGTCCTCGACCGAGGCCGCCTGCACGATCGCGTCGGGCTGCCGGCCGGGCACGTTGAGCACCCACGCGCTCTCCCGCCGCACCCGCTCATACCCCGCCTCCCCGCGTCGCACGACGGTGCCGGCGAGCGATGGGAGCGGCGGAAGCGATGCGGCAGACACCGCATCAAGTATACAGTTGACAGAAGCGCTCAGCCGCGCTCGGAGAGCTGCGCCAGCTCGTCGCCGAAGCGGCGTTCGATCGCGTCGTCGATCGTGCTCTGGAAGATCGCCAGCACGGCTTTCGACGCCATCGGGCGCAGCCGCTCGATCGTCTCGGCGATCTCGTCCCAGCGGGCGCGCGGGTGGCCGGCCTCCTGGAAGTGCGACCAGACGCGCTCGTGGAAGGTGTCGAGGAAGGCGTCGGCGATCGTCTCGCACTCGCGCTGCACCAGCTCGAAGACCGGCATCACCGGCTCCAGCGGGATGCCGCGGTCGGTCAGCTCGGCGGCGGCGTCGAGCAGCGCCGGCGTCGGGAGCTCGAGGCGGCCGTCGGGCAGCGCGCGGACGGCGCCCAGCTCGGT
>DATIOB010000302.1:0-6963 GCA_035473605.1 Conexibacter sp. | reverse complement strand
GCAGCACCAGCACGACGCCGACGCGGTCGCGCGCGACGAAGCCCGGCAGGTCGGGCCGCGCGGTGCGCACGATCAGGCCGCCGATCGGCGCCAGCGCGGCGACCGCGACGAGGTTGAGGAAGGCGGCCAGCAGCAGGCCGCCGACGAGGTCCGGCCCTTCGCCGGAGATCGGCAGCCGCGTCAGCAGCAGGCCGTCGACGACGACCAGCACGGCGACGAGCGGCGCCAGCCACGCGCCGCGCAGACGCCAGCGCAGGCGGGAGGACCACACGCGCTCCATCGGATCAGCGTACGCGGCGCGCGTCGGCGCCGCGCACGGCGCTCAGCCCGCGCCGGGATCGAGCGGGACGAAACGGCCGGCGTCGACGTCGTAGACGACGATCTCGCCGGTTCTGATGTCGTAGACCCAGCCGTGGATCGCGAAGTCGGGCTCCTGCAGCCGCCGCGCGATGAAGGGCAGCGTGCGCAGGTGCTCGAGCTGCACGAGCACGTGCTCGGCGACGGCGACGCGCATCAGCGCCTCGCCGTCGAGGTGGCTGTAGCGCTCGCGCACGAGCCGGCCGGTCTCCTGCGAGCTGAGCAGCCACTGCTCCAGCGTCGGCAGCCCGGCGAGCGTCTCCGGGTGCATGATCGCGTCGACCGCGCCGCAGTGCGTGTGGCCGCAGATGACGACGTCGCGCACGCCGAGCACCTCGACGGCGAACTCCAGCGACGCCGCCTCGCCGGGCGAGTCGCCGCCGCTGGCCGGGACGATGTTGCCGGCGTTGCGCACGAGGAAGATGTCGCCCGGCGCCGCCTGCGTGAACATCTCGGGCAGCACGCGCGAGTCCGAGCAGGAGACGAGCGCGATCTGCGGTCTCTGCCCTTCGACGGCGAGCCGCTCCATCAGCGTCCGCTGGCTGCGGAAGCCTTCGCGCTGGAAGTCGTGGATGCCGGCGAGCAGGTTTCTCATCGCGGCTGGATGCTAGGCGGTCGCGCTCCGAAACGACCGCGGTCGGAGCGAGTCGGATAGGTGACCGTCCGACGAACGCGACCTCACCCACCCGGTCGGGGGGTCGGCGGAGGAGTAGCCTCAAAGGCGATGTGTCCCCTGTGGTCGTGCTCGGTCGGAGATCCCGGAAGAGCACGTGGAGGGTCGGACGGAGATCCCGCTCCGGTTCACGAATCGAAAGGGTGAGGCAGGATGGCGACGCAGACCGCGCGACCGGCAGCAGCGGCCGAAGAGGTCCCTGACGTACCGGTCCACCTGACCCGTGCAGACCGGGTCGAGCTGCTCCGCACGATGCTCCTGATGCGCGGCATCGAGCAGCGGGCGATGAACCTCTATCGCCAGGGCAGAGTCCCCGGCTCCTTCTACGACGGATTCGGCCAGGAGGCGGTGTCGGCCGGCGCCACCTTCGCGATGGCAGCCGAGGATCGCATCTGCGCCCTCCACCGCGACCTCGCGGCGCACGTCGTGCGCGGGACCGAGCCCGAGCGGATCCTCGCCCAGTACATGGGCCGCGCGACCGGCATCACGAGAGGCCGCGACGGCAACGTCCACTTCGGCGACAAGGAGCGCGGCCTCGTCGGGATGGTCTCGATGCTGCCCGACATGATGCTCGTCGCCACCGGCATGGCGATGGCGTTCAAGCTGCGCGGGGAGGCGCGCGCGGCGCTGACCTTCTTCGGCGACGGCTCGACCTCGCGCGGTGACTTCCACGAGGCGCTCAACTGGGCCGCCGTGCAGCGCCTGCCCGTGATCTTCGTGCTGGAGAACAACCAGTACGCCTACTCGACGCCGACCGCGCTGCAGTTCGCCGTCGACCCCGTCGAGCGGGCGAGGTCGTACGGGATGACCGGCGAGACGGTCGACGGCAACGACGCCGAGGCGATGTTCGAGGTGACGCGCGCCGCGCGCGAACGGGCGGTCGCGGGCGGCGGCCCGACGCTGATCGAGGCCGTCACGATGCGGATGCACGGCCATGCCGCCCATGACGACATGCGCTACGTGCCGCCGGAGCTGCTCGCCGCCTGGCGCGAGCGCGACCCGATCGACCTGCAGGAGCGACGGCTGGCCGCGCTGGCGGAGCCGCTCGACAGCGCCGCGCTGCGCGCCGAGGTGCAGGCCGAGATCGACGCCGCGACCGAGCTGGCGCTGGCCGCGCCGATGCCCGACCCCGCGACCGCGCTCGACGGCCTCTTCGCCGAGGAGGCGGTCCCGCTCGGCGACGGCCGCGCGCCGTGGAGCGGGTTCGATGCCTGAGAAGACATATCTGCAGGCGATCTCCGACGGCCTGCGCGAGGAGATGCGCGCCGACGAGCGCGTCTTCCTGATGGGCGAGGACATCGGCGCCTTCGGCGGCGCCTTCAAGGTCACCGACGGCTTCCTCGACGAGTTCGGCGAGACGCGCGTGATGGACACGCCGCTGGCCGAGTCGGGCATCGTCGGCACGGCCGTCGGCGCCGCCGTCGTCGGCATGCGGCCGGTCTGCGAGATGCAGTTCTCCGACTTCGTCGCCTGCGGCTTCGACCAGCTCGTCAACGTCGCGGGCAAGATGCACTACCGGCAGGGGCTCGCGGTCCCGATCACGGTGCGGCTGCCGAGCGGTGGCGGCTTCTCCGGCGGCCCCTTCCACTCGCAGAACCCGGAGGCGTGGTTCATGCACTCTCCAGGCATAAAGGTGGTCGCCCCGTCGACTCCCGAGGACGCGAAGGGCCTGCTGATCAAGGGGATCCGCGATCCCAACCCGGTCGTCTACCTGGAGCACAAGAACCTCTACCGCCGGATCAAGGGAGAGGTTCCCGACGGCGCCTACGAGACCGACTTCAGCGCGCGCGTGGCACGCGCGGGCGACGACCTCGTCGTGATCGCCTACGGCGCGATGGTGCACACCGCGCTCGCCGCGACCACGCCCGAGCAGCTCGACGGCGCCACGGTCGAGGTGCTCGACCTGCGCTCGCTCGTGCCGCTCGACGAGGAGGCGATCCTCGCCTCGGTGCGCAAGTGCTCGAAGGTCGTCGTGCTCGACGAGGCGAACGCGACCTGCGCCGCCGGCGCCCAGGTCGCGGCGCTGATCGCCGAGCGCGGGTTCGAGGATCTCGACGGACCGGTCGTGCGCGTCGCCGCGCCGGACGTGCCGATCCCCTTCAGCCCGCCGCTCGAACAGGCCGTGCTGCCCGGCGTCGACCGCGTCAAGGAGGCGTGCCGTGACCTCCTCGCGTACTGACGCCGCTCCGGCCGCCCAGCTCGTCGACGTCGCGATGCCGCAGATGGGCGTCTCGGTCACCGAGGGCACGGTCGTCGAGTGGAAGCTGGCGATCGGCGACCCGGTCGTCGCCGAGGAGACGATCTGCGAGATCACGACCGACAAGATCGACACCGAGCTGCCGGCGCCGGCCAGCGGCGTGCTGCGCGAGATCGTCGTCCAGGTCGGCGAGACGGTCGAGGTCGGCACGGTGCTGGCGCGAATCGCGACCGGCGAGGTCGGCGAGACGGCCGCAGTCGAGCCGGCTCCCAACCGCCGCTACTCCCCGGTCGTGAGCCGCATCGCCGCCGAGCATCACATAGATCTCGCCCGTGTGATCGGCACCGGTCGCGACGGGCGCGTGCGCAAGCAGGACGTGCTGGCCGTGATCGGCGACACGCCGGCGCCCGCGAGCGATCCGCCGCTGCACATCGAGTCGCCGTACATACCGGAGCCGGCGGCCGCAGCGCCCGCCCCGCCGGACGACGGCGCGACGCTCTCGCGCATGCGCAGGCAGATCGGCGCGCACATGAAGCGCTCGCTGGAGACGGCAGCCACCTGCACGACCTGGATGGAGGTCGACATGGGCCGCGTCGAGGCGGCGCGCAAGCAGGCGCGGATAGGCGACCTGATCGGGATCACCGCGCTGCCGATCGTCGCGCGCGCGACTGTCGAGGCGCTGCACGACTTCCCCGCGATGAACGCGACGCTCGACGGCGAGCGCTACGAGCAGCACAGACGGATCCATCTCGGGATCGCCGTCAGCCTCGGTCGCGAGGGCGGCCTGATCGTGCCGGTCGTCCGTGACGCGCAGGAGCTGTCGGCCGAGGGGCTGGCCGCGCGCATCAGGGATCTGGCCCAGCGCGCCCGCGCGAACCGCCTCCAGCCGGACGAGGTCCACGGCGGCACGTTCACGATCACCAACCCCGGCCAGCACGGCGCGATCATGGCGACGCCGGTGATCAACCAGCCGCAGGTCGCGATCCTCGATCTGGAGGCGATCGTCAAGCGCCCTATCGTTGTCACCGACGATGACGGCAACGACATGATCTCGATCCGCCCGCAGACGATCCTCGGCCTCTCGTGGGACCACCGCGCGCTTGACGGCGTGCAGGCCGCACAGTTCCTCGCCGCGATCAGACGCCGGCTCGAACGCTGGGAGCATTGATGGGCCACAGACCGGTCAAGGAGACGGGGTGGGTCGTCAGACTCGGCGCCGTCCCCTACGCGCAGGCGCTGGAGCTGCAGGAGCAGCTGCGCGTCAAGCGCCAGGAGGGCGAGCTGCCCGACGTGCTGCTGCTGCTGGAGCACCCGCCCGTCTACACGCGCGGGCGGCGCTCCAGAGACGCCGACGAGCTCGCCTTCAGACCCGAGTGGTACGCCGAGCAGGGGATCGAGATCGTCACCGTCCCGCGCGGCGGGCTGCTGACCTACCACGGCCCCGGCCAGCTCGTCGGCTACCCGATCGTGCGGATCAAGGACGTCGTCTCGCACGTGCAGGCGCTCGAGGACGTGCTCGTCGCCGCGCTCGCCGACGAGGGGATCGCCGCCCATTCGCGCCCCGAGGACGGCCCGCCGTACATGGGCGTGTGGGTCGAGGGGGAGCGCAAGCTCGCCTCCGTCGGCGTCCACGTCGCCCACCACGTCTCGACGCACGGCTTCGCCGCCAACGTCGACAACGACATGCGGCCGTGGGAGTGGGTGACCGCCTGCGGCCTGCCCGGCGTGCGCATGACCTCGATCGCCGACGAGCGCGGCGAGACGGCGCTGACGCGGCCGCCGGCGAACGAGCCGTTCGCGCTGGAGCGTCCGCCGTCGGAGGCGCTGGAGCGCTTCTCCGGCCATGTCGTCGCGCGCTTCGCCGAGCGCTTCGAGCGCAAGCTCTCCGAAGTGCCGTTCGAGGCGCTCGGAGTCGAGCTGAGCGGTTCTGAGGAGCCGGTCGAGGCGGCCGGCCCGATATCGTGAGCGACCGATGAGCGTCACGGAGCCTCGCAAGCATCAGACGCGTTCGCGCGCGAATCCCGGCGGGATGGACGTGCTGAAGGTGCTCGGTCCCGACGTGCGCCCGTTCCGCGAGCGCAAGCCGGCGTGGTTCAAGGTGCCGCCGCCGGGCGGTCCCAAGCACCGCGAGCTGACGAGAATGATCAAGGCGGAGAACCTCAACACCGTGTGTGTCGAGGCGGCCTGCCCGAACATCGGCGAGTGCTGGGAGCGCGGCACCGCGACGTTCATGATCCTCGGCGACACCTGCACTCGCCGCTGCGGCTTCTGCAACGTCAACACCGGCAAGCCGACCTGGAACGATCCGCTCGAGCCGGCCCGCGTCGCCCGCTCGGTCGCGAAGATGGGGCTGCGCCACGCCGTCATCACCTCCGTCGACCGCGACGACCTGCCCGACTACGGCGCCTCCGCCTTCGTCGGCACGATCCGCTCGATCCGCATGCAGGCGCCGCAGTGCAAGGTCGAGGTGCTGACGCCCGACTTCCGCGGCCAGGAGATGCCGCTGGCGAAGGTGATCGCCGAGCGCCCCGACGTCTTCAACCACAACTGCGAGGTCGTGCCGCGGCTCTACCCGGTCGCGCGCCGCGGCTCGGAGTTCCTGCGCTCGGCGCGCGTGCTGAAGAACGCGAAGCTGATGGGCGGCGACGAGGTGACGACGAAGTCCGGCCTGATGGTCGGCCTCGGCGAGACGCATGCGGAGATGGTCGAGACGTTCGAGATCCTGCGCGAGCACCACGTGCAGGTGCTGACGGTCGGCCAGTACCTGCGGCCGACCGAGCGTCACCTGCCGGTCGTGCGCTACTGGCACCCAGACGAGTTCAAGGCGCTGGAGGAGGCCGCGTACGCGCTCGGCTTCGACCACATCGCCGCCGGCCCGCTCGTGCGCTCCTCGTACCACGCCGACCAGCACGTTCCGCAGGAGCTGCCCGGCACCGGGCCGCTCGCCGCGTAGTAGCCTGCGGGCGCCTGAACGCCCCTCCGCACGGGAGTTCCCGCTTCCGCGACGTCCTGTCGCGCGCCGCCGTGGAACTCCCAATGCGAGGAACTCGCACTGTTTCCTCTCCGCGACAACCTCCCGACCGATCGCTTCCCGATCGTCACGGTCCTGCTGATCGTGGCGAACGTCTTCGTCTACTTCTTCCTCCAGCACGGCGGGATCACGAGCGGGCCGCGCGACAAGGAGGTCGTCGCCTTCGGCGCGATCCCATACCAGGTGACGCACCCCTCCGATCGGTGCGGGACGTCCGCGCTGCTGGAGGGCGGGGCGCAGCTCGAGACCGGCGGCGCCGTCGTCTGCGAGGGCGAGCAGGTCGAGCTGCAGGGCGGCGGCAGCGCGACGGTGCAGGAGGTCGACGACGACGGCCGCGGGAACGTCTGGCTGACGCTCGTCACGTCGATGTTCCTGCACGGCGGGATCCTCCACCTGCTCGGCAACATGCTGTTCCTGTGGATCTTCGGCGGCAACGTCGAGGACTCGATGTCGCGCTGGCGCTACGTCCTCTTCTACCTGCTCGGCGGGCTGGCGGCGATCGGACTGCAGGTGCTCGTCGAACCGAACTCGACCGTGCCGACGGTCGGCGCCTCGGGCGCGATCGCGGCGGTGCTCGGCGGCTACATCCTGATGTATCCGCGCGCCCGCGTCGTGACGGTCGTCTTCATCGTGCTGCTGTTCACGCTGATCGAGCTGCCGGCATGGCTGATGCTGGGGATCTGGTTCGCCGAGCAGGCGCTCGTC
>DATIOB010000301.1:0-2702 GCA_035473605.1 Conexibacter sp. | reverse complement strand
ACCTTAACTGATGCCGCAAAGACCGGTAAAGCCGCCGCTCGCGGCCGGCTCGCTCGCGCAGCCCGGCGGCGTCGCGGACGAGATCGCGCAGGCGCACGGCGCGAGCACCGGTCAGGTCGCGCTCGCGTGGCTGCTGGCGCGCAGCCCGGTGATGCTGCCGATCCCCGGCACCAGCTCGGTCGCGCACCTGGAGGAGAACGTCGCCGCCGCCGAGCTGACGCTGAGCGAGGAGGAGCTGGCGCGGCTGAGCGCCGCTGAGGCGTAGCTGCCGGCGCATCGCGAACGGCTCGCGGGGTACGTTGGCCGCATGGCCAGTTCTCGGCAGGACCGCGCGCACGACATCGTCTTGATCGGAGCGACCGGATTCACCGGGGCGCTCACCGCCAGCTACCTCGCCGAGGCGACGAGAGGCGGGACGACCCGCTGGGCGCTCGCGGGGCGCAACAGAGAGAAGCTGGCGGCGCTGGCGCAGCGGCTCGGCGTCGACGTGCCGCTGCTGCACGCCGACGTCGACGATCCCGCCTCGCTGCGCGCGCTGGCCGAGTCGACGCGCGTCGTCGCCACCACCGTCGGTCCCTATATCCGCTACGGCGAGCCGCTCGTCGCCGCCTGCGCGGCGGCCGGGACCGACTACGCCGACCTGACCGGCGAGCCGGAGTTCGTCGACCTGATGTACGTCAGACACCACGCGACCGCCGAGCAGAACGGCGCGCGGCTGGTCCACTGCTGCGGCTTTGACTCGATCCCGCACGACCTCGGCGCGCTCTTCACGGTCCAGCAGCTGCCCGAGGGCCAGCCGCTGAAGGTCGCCGGCTACGTGCGCGCCGGCGCGAGAATGTCCGGCGGCACGCTCGACTCGGCGCTGACCGCCTTCTCGCACATCCGCTCCTCGGCGCAGGCCGCCTCTGAACGGCGCAAGGCCGAGGGCCGCCCCGACGGCCGCCGCGTCCACGGCGAGCGCGGCCTGCCCAAGCACGTCGGAGGCGCGGTCGGCTGGGCGCTGCCGCTGCCGACGATCGACCCGCAGGTCGTGCTGCGCTCGGCGCGCGCGCTCGAGCGCTACGGCCCCGACTTCAGCTACGGCCACTACGCCGCCTTCCGCAAGCTGCCGATGGCGGTCGGAGCGGGCGTGACGCTGCCGTCGCTGGTGCTCGCGGCGCAGCTCGGACCGGTCCGCAAGGCGCTCACCTCGCGGCTGGGCTCCGGCCAGGGACCGAGCGAGGCCGAACGCGCGAAGAGCTGGTTCAAGGTCCGCTTCGAAGGCTCGGCCGCCGACGGCACCAAGGTCGTGACCGAGGTCGCCGGCGGCGATCCCGGTTACACCGAGACGGCGAAGATGCTGGCCGAGTCGGCGCTCTGCCTCGCCCACGACGCGCTGCCGGAGCGCGCCGGCCAGCTCACGACCGCGGTCGCGATGGGCGACCCGCTGCGCGAGCGCCTCCAGCGCGCCGGCATGACGTTCCGGGTCCTCTAGCTGAGCGTCACATCGCCCACACTCGCTGTGGGCGATCCGACGCTGCTCAAGCGAGCGCTTCCTGCCGCGCGCGCTCGACGAGCGGGCGCGTCGGGCAGGTGGCGAGGTGGTCGTTGACGACGCCGCAGGCCTGCATCGCGGCGTAGGCCGTCGTCGGGCCGACGAAGCGGAAGCCGTGTCTCTTGAGCGCCTTCGCGAGCGCTCTCGACGCGGCGGTCGTGGCCGGCGTCTCGCCGAGCGTCGCGACCGCCTCCGGCGCGCGCTCGGGCGCGAAGCTCCACAGCAGCTCGGCGAGGTCGATCCCGGCGGCGCGCAGCTCCAGCACGGCGCGCGCGTTGGCGATCGTCGCCTCGATCTTGGCGCGGTTGCGGACGATCTCGGCGTCGGCCATCAGGCGCGCGACGTCGTCGTCGCCGAACTGCGCGACGCGCTCCGGGTCGAAGCCGGCGAACGCGGCGCGAAAGCCCTCCCGCTTGCGCAGGATCGTGATCCAGGCGAGGCCGGACTGGAACGCCTCGAGGCTGATCCGCTCGTAGACGGCGCGCTCGTCGCGCACCGGAAAGCCCCACTCCTCGTCGTGGTAGCGCTCGTAGAGCGGGTTGCCGTCACCGAAGCAGCGCATGGCGTCATCCTGGCAGGCGGCGTCGATGGAACAATTGGCGGCGTGACGGAACCGGTCGTGCCCGAGGAGCTCGCGGAGCTGTGGGAGGAGCTGCGCCCCGCCGTGCTCGTGCAGGTCGCCGCGCTGGGCGCCGCGATCGCCGCGCTGCACGGCGGTCCGCTGCCCGCGGAGGCGCGCGAGCAGGCGCGCACCGAGGCCCATCAGCTCGCCGGCTCGCTCGGATCCTTCGGCTTCGACGCCGCCGGCCGCGCCGCGCGCACGCTGGAGCTGCGCCTGCAGGCCGCGCCGGCGCCGGAGGAGGCGCCGGCGCTCGACGCGCTCGTGCGCGAGCTGCCCCAGCAGCTCGACCCGCTCCCGACCCCGCAGCCGCAGGCGGCACGCGAGCCGGCGACGCCGGAGGCGGTGGCGCCCGACCCCTCCCGTGTCGACGTCGCGCTCGTCGAGGACGACGAGGTGCTCGCCGCGCTCGCGCTGCACGCGCTCGGTTCGCGCGGCTGGACGACGCGCTGGATCGCCGACGGCGAGCAGGCGCTGAGCGACCTGGGCGGCGCCCGCCCGGCGGTGCGAGCACGCCTGCTGCTCGTCGACTGGGAGCTGCCGTCGCGC
>DATIOB010000300.1:0-11814 GCA_035473605.1 Conexibacter sp. | reverse complement strand
GGAGGGCGCCGTGGCTAGGCTTTGAAGATGTTCCTGCTCGTCATCCTCTTCATCGTCGTGCCGATCGCGGAGCTCTACGTGATCATCCAGGTCGGCCAGGCGATCGGCGCACTGCCCACGATCGCCCTCCTGATCCTCTCGTCGATCCTCGGCACGCTCCTGCTGAAGTCGCAGGGCAGGCTCGCGTGGCGCCGCTTCCGCGCCGCCGTCGCCGCCGGCCGTCCGCCGACGCGCGAGGTCGTCGACGGGGCGCTCGTGATCGCCGGCGGCTCGCTGCTGATCGTCCCCGGCTTCATCAGCGACGTCTTCGGCCTGCTCCTGCTGCTGCCGCCGACCCGCGTCGCCGTCCGCAAGCTGCTGCTCAGCGGCGCCCGCGGGCGGATGCTGATGGCCGCCGCCAGCTTCGGCGGCGCCGCATCGCGCGCGCGGGCCAGGCAGGATTACGACGTGGACTCCACCGCACACGACGTCGATCGCCCCGGCCCCGGGCCGCTGCCGCGCGCATGATCGGCCCTCAGCACGAAACGCCCCGCCCCGCCGAGGGCGAGGGCTTCGGTGACGCGGTCACCTACGCCTTCGGCGACCCCGCGTCCGGCCTCTACGGCAGCGTCCGGCTCGGTCTCATCCCCGGCACGCCGCCGCGCGCGACCAGCATCACGCTGCTGTTCCACGCGGGCGAGGTCGTCGAGGTCTCCTCCTCCGGCGCAGTCGAGGCGGCGGCGCTCGACTGGACGCGCGTCGAGGCCGGTGACGCGAGCGCCGAGATCGTCGAGCCGCTGCAGGCTTGGACGGTCGCTCACGACGGCGACGGCGGCAGCTTCGAGCTGCGCTTCGACGCGCTCGGGCCGCCGGCCGAGATCGGCGCCGGCGAGATCTCCCAGGGCGCGGCCGCGATCAACGGCTACGAGCAGCTCTGCCGCGTGCGCGGCACCGTCAACGTCGGCGGGCGCCCCTTCAAGCTCGACTGCCTCGGCCAGCGCGGCCACCAGTGGGGCGCGCCCGACTGGCAGCAGATCGAGCTGTCGCGCACGCTCGGCGTCTGGCTCGAGGACGAGCGCGGTGTCGCGCTCGCCGCGGTTCGCCCGCGCGGCGCCGACGGCCACGAGGACGAGGTCGTCAGCGCCTTTGTGCTCGACGCCGAGCCGGCCGCGATCGACGATCCGCGCCTCTCGACGACGCTCGACGGCGGCGGCCGCCAGCTGCGCGCCGGGCTCGAGCTGTGGGTCGACGAGGAGGGCGAGCAGGGGCCGCTGCGCGGCGCCGGCGAGGCCGTCTGCGGGACGACCTTCGACCTCGGCGAGCTGCGGCTCGACTGCTCCTTCTTCACGTGGCGGATGGAAGGCCACCGCGGCGTCGGCCGCTACGACGTGCTGCGCCGCAGATGAGCGCCGCTGCGGAAGGCTCCGGCGCGATGGCGGCGGCCGGCAACGGGCGCATCGAGGCGATCGTCTCCGACTTCGGCGGCGTCCTGACGACGCCGCTGCTGCACGCCTTCGCGGCGCTGCAGGAGGCGCAGGGCATACCGCTGGAGCAGTTCGGCAAAGGGATGGCACGCGCGGCCGAGCTGGCCGGCGGCGTGCAGCCGCTGTTCGAGCTGGAGAAGGGCACGATCACCGAGGCCGAGTTCACCGCCCAGCTGAGCGCGGCGATGAGCGACGTGCTCGGCCGCGAGGTCGACTTCGACGGCTTCGGCGACGCCTTCTTCGCGGCGCTGCACCCCAACGAGGAGCTGTTCACCTACCTGCGCGAGCTGCACGGCCGCGGCTACCGGATGGCGATCCTCACCAACAACGTGCGCGAGTGGGAGCCGCTGTGGCGGGCGATGCTGCCGATCGACGAGATCTTCGAGCTGGTCGTCGACTCGGCCTTCGTCGGCATGCGCAAGCCCGACCCGGCGATCTACGAGCTGCTGCTCTCCAGACTGGGCCTGCCCGCGGGCTCGACCGTCTTCATCGACGATCTCCAGGTCAACTGCGAGGCGGCCGGTGCGCTGGGGATGAACGCCGTCCAATTCCTCTCGACCGAGCAGACGATCGCCGCGGTCGAGGCGCTGCTGGACGGCGGCGGCGCCGCCTAGTGGTGCGCCACTAATTCTCGGAGCCGAGACGGTCCCAGCAGTAGAGCTCGACGCACTCCTGCGCCAGCTCGCGGCAGCGCTTGTCCGACAGGAACGGCAGCACCATCTCGAGCGACTGCTCCTCGGCGACGCCGGCGTCGAACGCCTCCTCGCCGCGAAAGCCCGCGGCGATCTTCAGCGCCTCGCGACGGTTCTCCCCCAGCGACGGGAAGACGTTGACGAGGAACTCCTTGTTGGCGATCGGATGCCCGACCTCCAGCGACGCGTGCCAGGCGGCGAGCATCGAGAGATCGTGCTCGTCGAGATCGGCGACGGCCTTCGCGTAGTGCGAGTTGAGGTCGGGCTCGGGGATCTCGTCGACCCAGGCCCGCACAACTTCTCCGAGCAGCTGTCGACGCGCCTCCCGGCCCACGGAGTTGGCAATCACGCGAATAGCATTCTGCGGCTCGATGAAGCAGAGGGACATCGGGGCTCCTGCGTCGTCACAGATCGAGGAACTGGATCGTGCAGGACTGTACGGCTCGGTGCAGACGGCAAAACTTCCAAGCTGTGAGGATTGCCACTATCACGAGGCACGACGTAAATGTCGTTGCAGAAGCAGCGGCCGCAACAGAGGGTGGCGCGGTGCAGGATGCCACCCCCTTCCTCCGCGCGCTCGGGCGAGCGCTGCGAGAGCGCCGCGAGGAGCTGAGCCTCACCCAGGAGGCGCTCTCACTGCGGACGGGCGTACCCCAACGACGGATCTGGGAACTTGAAGCCGGGATCGGAAATCCGACGGCGCGCACGCTCCTGCGCCTCGTCTCCGGGCTCGACCTCCCCTGCTCCGAGCTGTTCGCCCGGGCCGAACGAATAGCGATCCTGCCCGCACCCTCGGCCGCCGCCGAGGAGTGAACGCCCCCGCGCCCGCTTCCGATCGCACCGGTTTTACGACGTTTGCGTCGTAAGGCGCCGGCTGCAACCATGAGGAATGCCGGCGTTCACAAGTCGGCGGGGACCGAGGCAGGACGCAGCAGCTGATGACGTGGGTTCGGTACGTCCCCGAAGCAGCGTCGTGCGATCGCGGGGGTCGCCGAGGCTCGGGACGCGCGCCGTGGCGCGCGCGACGGAGGTGAATATGGGAGTCGTGACGGAGCAGCACGAGAGCGACAGCGCGCCCGGTGATGCCGACGCGACGGTCACGTCCGCGGTCGAGCGCGGGCTGTTCAAGTCGGCGCTGGAGTTCTACGGAGCGGCTGAAGCGGTGATCGACTACCGCGGGCTCGACCGTCCGCGGCTGCGCTTCGACCTCGATCGCCTGCAGGGTGTGCGCGCGGCGATGGGGGCGCTCGAACGCCGGATCGAGGTCGCCTGCCGCGCCGGGCTCTCGACCGAGCGGATCATCGGCATCACGCGCCTGGAGCCGGAGATGGTCGAGCGGATCGTCGAGCGCCAGCGCGAGCGAGCCGCCCTGGCGGAGTGAGACCGGCGGGGCGCCGCGCGCCCCGCCAGTCGATCGCAGCGTCGCGTCACTCGGCCGCCAACGTCACCGGCACCGACCGAGAGGTCGTCGTGACGAACGGGTAGCGGCCCTGCTGCGGGACGATCGCGCGGAAGGCGAAGCGCCCGGTCGTCGCACGGAAGCGGTAGCTGGTGCGCCAGGCGCCGCCGCGGTTGGTGCGGATCGTCTTGAACGTCCGCCAGCCCCACACATCGCGACCACCTGGTACCCCCGGACTCCGCTGTTGTGTGCCGGAACGAGAGGCAAACGCACCCCCTCTCTTTCCGACGGGTCTTCGCCACCGCCTAGTCAGCTCGGACAGCGCCACGGGCGGCGCCGTGCTTGGCGGTCGCCGGCCATAACTCGACGGCCGGTGCTCTGCTGTGGATGCGTTGCGGGTCCATAGCGAGGGCGGGTTCTTGACGCATATCCCCGACCGGGGATACCGGTTCGTCGAGGTGCGGAACCTCGCGTAGCAGCACCCCAGAGCCGAGACATTCTGCGACGCGGGAGCTTGACTACGTACTGGCGAGGAGCGTTGCGACCACGCCGCCCAGCAACGACGCGACGAGCAGAACAACCATCTCGCGATCGGTGAGCCGCCGCTCTTCAAGCAGCCGCACGAGGCTCCCAACCGTTCGACCGGATACTCGTCGCGCTCCTCCAAGGCTGCTTCGGCCAATTCACGGGCGAAGGCGTTGGCATCGGTGGCTTCGAGCTGTTTGAGCTGACGCTGAAGATCTGCAAGTTCGACGTGATCTCTCGCCGCGACTCGGCAATCCTTGTCTCGCTAACCACGCAGCGATTGTTCTCGACGCGACGGACGACCACAGCGGCTTCGCGCCACAGGTTGACCTCTTCACGGGTCGCGGGAGCGACGGGGTCAAACCCCCGATTGACACCCCGCATCGGGATTCGGCTGTAGGCGACGTATCCGGAGCCGGCGGCTAGAGCGCGAGCATCGCGGCCGCGGCCTCGTCGGCGTCCCCGTCCGGGATCGACGTCGCGGCACGGTCGAGCACCAGCAGGCGTGCGCCGGGGATCTCGCGTGCGAGCGCCTCGCCGTTGCCGAGCGGGAAGAACGGATCCCTGCGGCCGTGCACGACCAGCGCGGGAAGTGCCAGCTCGGGGAGGCGATTGCGCCAGCGCGGCTTGCAGTCGAGCTTGGCGAACACCGTGCCGAGCTGGTTGGCCATCTGCACCGCGGGCGCTGTGCCTGGCGTGCGGTCCCACTTGCGCGTAGCGATCGTGCGGGCGGCGTCGGGGTCGTCGCCGAGGATCTCCGCGCCGCCGGCGGCGTGTTCCGCCACGGCGGCGCGGTCGGACCAGTCCGGCATCGGACGGGAGAACAGCCGCCTCATCGCCTCCCTGTCGTGGTCGGGCAGGTCCCTGTCGATCCGGCCAGGGGCGACGGGCCGCGTGTTCACGAGCGTGAGCGCCGAGAACGCGTCCGGGTGGTCGAGCGCGGCGACCTGCGCGACCATCCCGCCCACGCCGACGCCGGCCAGGTGCGCCGGTCGCTCGTCGAGCTTTCCGGCGAGCTCCGCGGCGTCTGTCGCGAGATCGCGCAGCGTGTACGCCGGCCGCTCGGGATCGACGGTCGTCGACGCCCCCGAGTCGCGCAGGTCGTAGCGCACGACATGGCGCCCGCCGCGGGCGAGCGCCTCGCAGAGCGCATCGGGCCACGAGAGCATCGTCGTGCCGCCCGCGAGCAGCACGAGCGGCGCCGCCTCGTCCCCGAAGCGCTCGACACCGATGGTGACTCCGTTCGCCTCGACCGTCGTCATCGCTCCTCCTCCGTTCGTTCGGTCTCGTGCCCTGAGACGGAGTGGAGCCGGCGATCTCATCGCTCGCGAGCTCACCACCATGCATGGGCGCGGCCTCGTTAGCTCGGCATCAAGGGAGACAAGGTGCTCAGCCTGCTGCGGCTCGACGACCCCGATCACCCCGTGGTAGCGCCGCGTCGATTGCGAGAAGCCATCGCGGCATTGCGGGCGAAGCGGCCGACGGGTCGGACCCGGACGCGATTCCCGACATGCGCGACGCGCTGGCAACGGCGGACGAAACCGAGCTGGCGGAGACGGAGCCCACCGCCAGTCCACATCGAGAGCGCGTCCTATCCCGACCGGCCTTGGAGGCGGCACCGCTTTGCGTCGCATGGCGCGACATATATAAACGACCGGTCGGTTATATTCGGGCGCATGAGTGCAGCACGTCCCCTCACCGGCCGGGTCGCCCTCGTCGCCGGCGCCACGCGCGGCTGTGGCCGCGCGATCGCCGTCGAGCTCGGAGCGCTCGGCGCCACCGTCTACGGCAGCGGCCGCACCACGCGCGACGAGCGCTCCGAGATGGACCGACCGGAGACGATCGAGGGCACCGCCGAGCGGGTCGACGCTGCGGGCGGGACCGGGATCCCCGTCCGCTGCGACCACGCCGATCCGGCGGACGTCGCGGCGCTGACGGACCGGATCCGCGCCGAGCACGGCCGCCTCGACGTGCACGTCAACGACGTCTGGGGCGGCGATCCGTTCACCCGCTGGGTCAAGGGCGTGTGGGAGCACCCGCTCGAGGACACGCTGCGGATCGTGCGCAACGGGATCGAGACGCATCTCATCACCGCGCACCATGCGCTGCCGCTGCTGATCGAGACCGGGGACGGACTGGTCGTGGAGGTCGGCGACGGCAAGGCCGGCGTCCCGTTCCGGGGCGTCGTCGCCTACGACCACGTCAAGGAAGCGGTCGTGCGGCTCGGCTACTCGCTGGCGGCCGAGCTGCGCCCGCACGGCGCGACCGCGCTGTCGGTGACCCCAGGCTTCCTGCGCTCCGAGGCGATGCTCGAGCACTTCGGCGTCACGGAAGCGACCTGGCGCGACGCTTCCGACGCCCACGGCGGCTACTTCCGCTGCTCCGAGACCCCGCACCTGCTCGGCCGCGGGGTCGCGGCGCTCGCCGCCGACCCCGAACGGTCCCGCTTCGCCGGACAGTGCCTCGGCTCGTGGGAGCTCATGCACACCTACGGCTTCTCCGACGCCGACGGCGAGCGCCCGGACTGGGGCGTGGTCGACGCGGAGGCGCGTTTGGCCGACGCCGAGGCCGCGCAACCCGCCGCCGAATAGATGCCACGTCCGCGCACCGTCTCCGACGATGACGTCCTGGACGGCGTCCTCGCGCTCGCCCACCGCGTCGGCCCGGCGAAGCTCACGCTCGCCGCCGCGGCCCGCGAGGTCGGCCTCTCCCCCGCCACGCTGATCCAGCGCTACGGCACCAAGCACGAGCTGCTGCTCGCCGCCGACCGCCGCGGCGTGGAGCGGTGGGTCACCCCGGTCGAGGAGGCCGAGCACCCCTCGCCGCTGGACCGGGTCGTCGAGGGCCTGGTCGGCGCCGTCGACCCGGACATGACCCCGGAAGCGATGGCCAACTCGGTGGCCATGCTGCAGCTCGATCTCGTCGAACCCGACTTCCACGCGGAGACGCTGCGCGGAGCGCGGCGGCTGCGCGCGGCCCTCCAGCGCCATCTGCTGGCGGCGTCAGACGCCGGCGAGCTGCGCGACGGCATCGACATCGCCGCGCTCGCCAAGCTCGTCGAGACCACCTACCACGGCGCGATGATCGGCTGGGCACTGCACCGCGAGGGCTCCCTCCCCGCGTGGATGCGCCAGCAGATCGAGGCGGTGCTCGCGCCGCTGCGAGCCTAGACAGGATGGAGCGGCCGGGTGGTCCGAGCGCTGCGAGATGCTCACGTCGCTGTTCGAGCGAGCGTGGGAGCAGAACGGCGCGATCACCGCGGTCAAGGCTCGCGCCGTGTTCGCTGCGTACTTCAGAGGAATGCAGTCCCACACCCGGCACCGCGACGAGTGTGGTGCCGAGGGCGGGAGCGACGGGGGTCAAACCCACGATCGGCACCGAATCGAGATCCGGTACTAATCGGCGTCGCGGGTTCGAAGCGGGGGCGGGTTCTTGACGCATATCCCCGACCGGGGGTACCGGCTCGTCGAGGTTCGGAAGCTCCCTTAGCGGCGCGGGTTCAGGACGAGACCGCGGGCGCGACGCGCTCTGGTTCGCGACCTTCAAGGGCCGGTGCGGGCTGGTCGCGTCTGGTGATCGTGAGGTAGGCGACCAGTCCGACGATCGCGGCGAGGAAGAGGACGCTGGTCCAGGTGGAGCCGAGTCCGAGGCCTCTGTCGGCGGTCGGTTGTGAGAGCCAATCGCCGATCGAGGCGCCGAGCGGGCGGGTGAGGATGTAGGCGAGCCAGAACGCGAGCACGGCGTTGAGGCGCAGGCGGAAGTGGGCATAGGCGATCGCGGCGATCAGACCGCCGAAGATCAGCAGGGAGGGGAAGTAGCCGAGGTTGAATCTCTCGGCGACGAGGTCGCCGGCGGCGGTGCCGAGCGCGAAGGTGAAGAGGATCGCGAGCCAGTAGAACGCTTCGCGTCTAGTCGTGTAGATGGTGTGGATCGAGAGCGTGCGCTCGCTGGCGAACCAGGCCGCGAAGGTCGCGGCGAGCGCGATCGTGAAGGCGATCGTGGTCGTCTGCAGCGCGACGCCGTAGTTGTCGACGAGGTTGTCGGTGATCAACGTGCCGACGATGCTCAGCAGCACGACCGCGAGCCAGTAGAGCGCGGGGACGTAGCGGCGCGCGCGGAACTGGAAGGCGAGCGTCACGACCAGCAGGCTGCCCATCAGATATGTCGTGCCGGTGAGCCCGAGGCTGAGGCGGGTGTTGAGGTTGTCCGCTGCGGTCTCGCCGACCGTCGTGGCGAGGATCTTGATGATCCAGAAGGCCAGTGTGACCTCCGGGACCTTGTTGAGCATCCGGCGGGCACGAACGGTCGTCGTGCCTCGCTCCGCAAGAGTGGTCATGGCAGCGAGGCTCCCACGGTGCACCTGAATCCGACCTGAACGGCCGGCGGCGGCTCATCGCCGTCTCATTCGCCCTCCGTAGAAACCGAGAGGTCCTCCCACCCGAACCAGAGGAGACGTCCCATGAAGATTTCACGCAAGGTAGCCGTCGGCGTCGGCACCGCGGCGATGCTGGCCGCGGGCGGCACCGGCATCGCGGTCGCGACCAGCGGCAACGGCGACACCAACGAGAAGGAGAGCGCGCCGGTCGCGGCTGCCTCCTCCGCGAAGGCGGAGGCGGCCGCGCTGAAGGCGACCGGCGGCGGCACCGTCAACGAGGTCGAGGCCGCCGACGAGTCCGGCGCCGCCTACGACGTCGAGGTCACAACGGCAGACGGCAGAACGCTCGAGGTGAAGCTCGACAGATCGTTCGCGGTGATCGGCACGCCGACGGCCGACGACCACAACGAGAAGGGCGACCAGAACGAGCAGGCAGACCACCAGGACAGAGGCGACGGTGACGGCGAGACCAACGACGACGGCGGCAAGGCCGGAGCGGTCGACAAGGGCGACGGCGACGGTGAGTCGCCCGGCCGCTGACCGATGCGATCGGTGTTGCGGCCTACGCTGTCGGTGTGAGCCGCGTCCCGATCCGGCTGCGCGTCACGGGCGCCTTCGTGCTCGTGATGGCGCTCGTGCTCGTCGCCACCGGCATCTTCGTCGACGCGCGCGTCCGCTCCGAGCGGACGCGCGCGCTCGATGCCGAGCTGCGCTCCCAGGTCAGCAGCGGCGACGCCGCCTCGGTCCGCGAGGAGCGCGACGAGCTGGCGCAGCTGCTCGACGCCGACGGGCGCGTGCTCGCCGCCTCCGACGAGGCCGGCGACGCCGCACTGCTCTCGCCCGCAGATGTGCGCGCGCTGTTCGACGACGACGGCACCGGCGGGGACGGCGAGGACGCCGGCCAGGCGGTGCTGTCGCGCGTCATGACGGTCGACGGCGAGCGGGTGCGGCTGTTCGCCCGCCGCGGGAATGACGACGAGGTGCTGGTCGCCGGCCGTTCGCTCGACGACCTCGACGACCAGATCGCCTCGCTGCGTGCGACGCTGCTGATCGGCGGCATCGTCGCCCTGCTGCTCGCGGCACTGACCGCATACGCCGCGGTCGCGGCAGCGTTGCGACCGGTCGAGCGGATGCGCGCCCGCGCCGCGGCGATCTCCGACGAGGACCCCGCGACGCGGCTGCCGGTCCCGCCGGCGCGTGACGAGATCGGCCGTCTCGGCGAGACGCTCAACGCGATGCTCGACCGCCTCCACGGCGCGCTGCGGCGCGAGCGGCGATTCGTCGCCGACGCCAGCCACGAGCTGCGCACGCCGCTGTCGATCCTGAAGGCCGAGCTGGAGCTGGCGGCGCGGCCCGGCCGCAGCGCCGAGGAGCTGCGCGCGACGGTCCTCTCAGCCGGCGAGGAGAGCGACCGCCTGACTCGCCTCGCGGAGGACCTGCTGGTGCTCGCGCGCGCCGACCGCGACGGGCTGCCGCTGCGCGCACGGCGGCTCGACGCCGGCGATCTGCTGCGGACCGTGCGCGACCGCTTCGCGCCGCGCGCCGCCGCCGCCGGCCGTGCTCTGGAGGCCGACGCGCCAGCGGGACTGACGCTGAGCGCCGATCCGCTGCGGATCGAGCAGGCGCTCGGCAACCTGCTCGACAACGCGCTGACCCACGGCGCCGGCACCGTCCACCTGACCGCCGTCAAGACCGCCGCCGGCACGCGGCTGCTGGTGACCGACGACGGACCGGGCATGTCGGCCGAGTTCGCCGGCAGCGCCTTCGAGCGCTTCACGCGCGGCGACCAAGCCCGCGGCCGCGGCGGCGCCGGGCTGGGGCTGGCGATCGTCGGCGCGATCGCCGCGGCCCACGGCGGCACGACCGGCGCCGACGGCGCGACCGTCTGGATCGACCTCCCCGACGCGCGACCCGCCGACGACGGCGACGCGGTAACGGCGACGGCGGCGGGCGGCTGAGATGCGCGTGCTGGTCGTCGAGGACGAGCCGAAGCTGCGCGCCGCGATCCGCCGTGGCCTGAGCGAGGACGGGCTCGTCTGCGACGTCGCCGAGCGCGGCGAGGACGCGCTCTGGATGGCTGGCTCCTCGACCTACGACGCGATCGTGCTCGACGTCATGCTGCCGGGCATCGACGGCTTCGAGACCTGCCGCCGGCTGCGCGCCGACGAGGTCTGGGCGCCGGTCCTGTTCCTGACCGCGCGCGACGCCGTCGAGGACCGCATCGCCGGCCTCGACCTCGGCGCCGACGACTACGTCACCAAGCCGTTCTCGCTCGGCGAGCTGGCCGCGCGGCTGCGCGCGCTCGCCCGCCGCGGCCCCGTCGAGCGGCCGGCGGTGCTGCGCGCCGGTGACCTCACGCTCGACCCCGCGACCCGCCGCGTCGCACGTGGCGAGGTCGAGATCTCGCTGTCGGTACGCGAGTTCGCGCTGCTGGAGGCGTTCATGCGCCGCCCCGGCGAAGTGCTCGAACGCCACGCGCTGCTCGACCTCGCCTGGGGCGGCGAGTATGAGAACCGCTCCAACGTCGTCGACGTTTACGTCCGCTACCTGCGCGAGAGAGTCGACCGCCCGTTCGGCGCCGACACGATCGAGACGGTCCGCGGCGCCGGCTACCGGCTGCGCGCCGGTTGAAAGCGCCGGCGTGCCGGCGAGCGGGTCGCTGTTCAGGTTGCGTTCAGGTTGGTCGTCTTAGGGTGACCTAACTATGAGTGCGAACGCTTCCACCGGGATCTCGGCGCCGAGATCGATCCGCCTGCTGTGGTGGGCGGCGGCGTTGGCTGTCGTCGCCGGCCTCGTCTATCTGATGGCGACCGCGTCGACCGGACCGATCGATCCGACCGAGGTCTCGACACCCGAGTCGAGAGCGACGATCGTCTTCAACAGCGCGATCATCGTCTTCCGGGAGGGGCTGGAGGCGGTCCTGATCTTCGCCGCCGTCACGGCCAGCTTCCTCGGCGCGAACAAGGCGCGGCGCCGCCCCGTCGTCGCGGGCGCCGCCTGCGCGTTCGGTGCCGCCGTGCTGACCTGGTTCGTCGCGCAGGCGCTGCTCGACGTCGCCTCGTCGCTGGGCCCGAAGCTGGAGGCGATCACGGGCTTCCTCGCGATCGTCGTGCTGCTGATCGTGCTCAACTGGTTCGTTCACAAGGTCTACTGGTCGGAGTGGATCGGCCGCCACCACCGCCAGCGCCGCAAGCTGCTCGCCAGCACCGGCCTCGGCGCGACACTCGGGCTCATGCTGCTCGGCTTCACGAGCGTCTATCGCGAGGGCTTCGAGGTCGTCCTCTTCCTCCAGAACCTCCAGTTGAAGGCGGGCACGGCCGCCGTCCTTGAAGGCGTCGCCTTCGGACTGGCCGCGACCGC
>DATIOB010000299.1:0-17479 GCA_035473605.1 Conexibacter sp. | reverse complement strand
TACGCCCGTCTCAACGACCTCAACGCCGTCACGCACGACGCGCCCGGCGCCCGCCTCGGCGTCGTCGTGCACGGCTCGGCGCGCCACGAGCTGCGCGCGGCGCTGGCCGCGCTCGGCTTCGGCGAGCAGAGACCGGCGCCGCTGCGAGTGCTGGAGATCGGGATGCTGTTCCCGCTCGACGAGCAGTCGGTGCGCGATTTCGCCGCCGGCCTCGACGAGATCGTCGTGGTGGAGGAGAAGGGGCCGTTCCTCGAGCGGCTCGTGCGCGACGCGCTCTACGGCAGCGGCGCGACGCCGCCGGTGTTCGGCAAGCGCGACGAGCGCGGCGCGCCGCTGCTGGCCGCGCACGGCACGCTCGACGCCGACGCGATCGCCCGCGCGCTCGGCGCGCGGCTGCTGGCGCGCTCAGAGCGCGCCCGCGCGGCCGGTGCCCCGCGCGACGATGCCGCGGCCGCCGACCTCGCCGCCGTGCGCGCGCGGCTGGAGCTGCTCGACGCCGTCGCCGCGCGCCCCGTCGCCGACCTCGGCGCGCAGCGCACGCCGGCCTTCTGCTCCGGCTGCCCGCACAGCGTCAGCACGAAGGCGCCCGCCGACGCGATCGTCGGCGCCGGCATCGGCTGCCACACGATGGTGCTGCTCGACAAGACCGGCCGCGGCGCCGTCGCCGGCATCACGCAGATGGGCGGCGAGGGCGTCCAGTGGGTCGGCGCCGCGCCGTTCGCCGAGCGCCGCCACTTCGTCCAGAACCTCGGCGACGGCACCTTTCACCACTCCGGCTCGCTGGCGATCCGCGCCGCCGTCGCGGCCGGCATCGACGTGACTTACAAGCTGCTCTGCAACGGCACCGTCGCGATGACCGGCGGCCAGCAGGTCGAGGGCCAGCTGCCGGTGCCGGCGCTCGTGCGCAGCCTCGCCGCCGAGGGCGTCGCGCGAATCGTCGTGACCGCCGAGGACCTCTCGCGCTACGACGGCGTCGACCTCGGTCCGCAGGCCGAGCTGCGACCGCGCTCCGAGCTGGAGCGGACACAGCGCGAGCTGGCGAAGGTGGAGGGCGTGACCGTGCTGATCCACGACCAGGCGTGCGCGGCCGAGCTGCGGCGCGCGCGCAAGCGCGGCCTCGCGCCGACGCCGACGCGGCAGGTCGTCATCAACGAGCGCGTCTGCGAGGGCTGCGGCGACTGCGGCGAGAAGTCCGGCTGCCTCTCGGTCGAGCCGGTCGCGACCGAGTTCGGGCGCAAGACGCGGATCAACCAGGACTCCTGCAACAGCGACCTGACCTGCCTGGAAGGCGAGTGCCCGTCGTTCATGACGGTGACGCCGCCGCGCGCTCCGCAGAAGGGGACGGCGAAGCAGCGCGAGCGCGCGCTGCCGGCGCCGCCCGCCATGCCGGAGCCGACGCCGATCGCCGCCGCCGACGACGTGCGGCTGCGGCTGGTCGGGATCGGCGGCACCGGTGTCGTGACCGTCAGCCAGGTGCTGGCGATGGCGGCGCTGCTCGACGGCCGCCACAGCCGCAGCCTCGACCAGACCGGCCTCAGCCAGAAGGCCGGCCCGGTCGTCTCCGACGTGCGCATCACGAGCTTCGCCCCGGAGGGCGGCGCGAGCGCGCCGGCGGGCGGCCTCGACCTGCTGCTCGGCTTCGACCTGCTCGGTGCCGCGAGCGCCGCGAACCTGCGCGCGGCCGACGGCGCGCGCACGCTCGCCGTCGTCGCGACCGACGTCGTGCCGACGGCGCGGATGGTGCGCGACGCCAACGCGCCGGCGGCCGACGTGACGGCCGCGACCGGCGCGATCGACGCCGTCACGCGCGCCGCCGACAACGTCTACCTCGACGCCCACGCGCTCGCGCGCGAGCTGTTTCAGAGCGACTCCTCGGCGAACGTGATCGTGCTCGGCGCCGCCTGGCAGCAGGGCGCGATCCCGCTGACGCGCACCGCGCTGCACGAGGCCTTCCGCCTCAACGGCGCCGCCGTCGAGCGCAACGTCGCCGCGTTCGAGTGGGGTCGCGCCTGCGTCGTCGCGCCGGAGGCAGTCGCGGCGCTGCGCGCCGACCGCATGCCGAGGCCGGCGAGCGTGCGGCCGAGCGCGCGCGAGCGCGCGCTGATCGCGCAGGCGGCGCCGGCCGGCAGCGAGCTGGAGCGGCTGCTGGAGCTGCGCGTCGAGGACCTGCGCGGCTGGGGCGGGCGCGCCGTCGCGGCGCGCTATGCGGAGACCGTCGCCGACGTCGCGCACCGCGAGCAGGCAGCGCTGCCCGGCAGCAGCGCCGTCGCCGAGGCGGTCGCGCGCAACCTCCACAGAGTGCTCGCGTACAAGGACGAGTACGAGGTCGCGCGGCTGCACGTCGCGACCGTCGCCGAGCTGCCGCGCGGCACGCGCGTCGCGTTCCACCTGCACCCGCCGGCGCTGCGCGCGCTCGGGCTGAGACGCAAGCTGGAGCTGGGCCGCTGGTTCCTGCCGGCGCTGCGGCTGCTGGCGCATGGGCGCCGGCTGCGCGGCACGCCGCTGGACCCGTTCGGCCGCGCCGAGGTGCGGCGCGTCGAGCGGGCGCTGCCGGACGAGTACCTGGCGCTGGTCGACGGCGCGCTCGCGCGGCTGACCCCGGCGACGCTCGCGCTCGCGCTGGAGGCGGCCGAGCTGCCGGAGCTGGTGCGCGGCTACGAGGAGATCAAGCTGCGCGGCGTCACGCGCTTCCGCGCACGAGCACAGGAGCTGCGCGCCGCGCTGGATGCCGATACGGAGGCGCGGCCGCCGGCCGCGCCGCAGAGCCACGACGAGGAGCCGAAGCGATGACGAGCGGGACGAGCTGCACGAGGCTGACGGAGTCGCTCGGCTGGGATCACGAACGGGTCGAGCTGCTGCACGACCGCGACAGCGGCATGCGCGCCGTCGTGGCGATCCACTCGACCGCGCTCGGCCCCGCGCTCGGCGGCCTGCGCCTGCGCCGCTACGAGCACGGGCTGCCGGAGGCGCTCGACGACGCGCTGCGGCTCTCGCGCGCGATGACGTTGAAGGCGTCCGCCGCGGGGCTCGACCTCGGCGGCGGCAAGGCCGTGCTGCTCGACGACGGCCGCGACGAGCTGCGCGCGCCGCGCCTGGCCGCCTTCGGCCGCGCGCTCGACGCGCTCGACGGCTCCTACATCACCGCCGAGGACGTCGGCACGACGACCGCCGACATGGACCTGATCGCGCTCCAGACCGAGCACGTCGTCGGCCGCGCGCATGCCGGCCGTGTCGGCGGCGACCCCTCGCCGGCGACCGCCGTCGGCGTCTTCTGCGCGATCCGCGCGGCGCTGCACGCGCTCGACGGCGACGACGCGCTCACCGGCCGCCGCGTCGGCGTCGTCGGGCTCGGCAAGGTCGGCGGGAGCCTCGCGCGGATGCTGCTCGACGCCGGCGCCGAGGTGATCGGCTGCGACCCCGACCCGCACGCCGTCGCCGCGCTCACCGCCGCCCGCGGCCGCTTCACCGCCGCGCCGGACGCGGCCGCGGTGATGGCGCAGCCGCTCGACGTGCTGGCACCGTGCGCGCTCGGCGGGATGATCGAGGCCGAGGTCGCGCGCGAGCTGCGCTGCCGGATCGTCTGCGGCGCCGCCAACAACCCGCTCAGCGGGCCCGAAGCCGCCGCGCTGCTGGCCGCCCGCGGCATCCTCTACGTGCCCGACTTCCTCGCCAACTGCGGCGGGCTCGTGCACGTCGACGCGGAGCGCCACGGCGAGCACGACGCGGCGGCGGTCGCCGCGCGCGTCGAGGCCGCGGGCGAGCGGATCCGCGACACGCTGCTGGCCGCGCGCGCGGCTGGTCGGACGCCGCAGGAGGTCGCCGAGGAGCGCGCCTGGGCGCGCGTCGAGCAGGCGCGCGCGGCCCACGCCGCGGCCTCCCCCACAGGCCCGACCGCGGGCGCGGAGGCAGCGCTGACGGGATAGGCTTCCGGGGTGCCCCGCGCCAAGCGCCAGAACCCCGCAGAACCCGCGCGCGACGGGGCGATCGACGCGACCGACCTGGAGATCATCGCGGAGCTGCAGGAGGACGGCCGGCGCACCTACGGGCGCATCGGCCAGCAGGTCGGGCTCTCGGAGGCGGCGGTCCGCCAGCGCGTCCAGCGGCTGGTCGACTCGGAGGCGATCAAGATCGTCGCCGTCACCGATCCGGAGCGCTTCGGCGTGCGCGTGCGCGCGACGATCGCCGTCTCGGTCGACGGCGACGTCGAGCCGGTCGCCGAGGCGCTCGCGCAGATCCCGCAGGTCGACTACGTCGTCGCCGTCGCCGGCCCCTTCGACGTGCTCGTCGAGGTGCAGTGCAGCGACGAGGCCGACCTGTTCGCGGTCATCAACCGCGGCATCCGCCAGATCGACGGCGTCGCCGGCACCGAGACGTGGCCGTACCTGCGGCTCTACAAGCAGACCTACCCCTGGCCGCCCAACTGAGCTAGGCCGAGCGGCTGCGCAGGCGCGGGTCGACCAGCAGCTGCAGCACGTCCACGACGGCGTTCGCGATCACGTAGACGGCGCCGATGCAGAGCGTCACGCCGGCGATCGCGGGGAAGTCGTTGGTCGTGATCGCCTGGCTCGTGTAGAGGCCGAGGCCGGGCCACGAGAAGACCGCCTCGACGACGACGATCCCGGCCAGCATCACGCCGACCTCCAGCCCGAGGATGCTGAGCGGCGCGTTGAGCGCGTTGCGCAGCATGTGGCGCAGCAGGATCTGCCGCTCGGTCAGCGCCTTCGCGCGCGCCGTCCGCACGTACCCCGCCTCGCGCTGCGTCACGAGCGTGCTGCGCAGCGTGCGCGCGAGCACGAGCGCCGGCGCGACCGCGATGCAGAAGGCCGGCGCCAGCAGGTGCCAGAGCGCGTCGGCGGTCACCTGCGGGCGCAGCGTCAGCAGGCCGTCGAGGGTCAGCAGCCCGGTCGGTCCGCCCGGCGCCGCGACGTCGGCCGACAGACGGCCGGCGCCGGGGATCCAGCCGAGTCTGTTGTAGAGCAGCAGCAGCGCGAGCAGCCCGACGAGGAAGCTGGGAACCGACGCGCCGGCCGCCATCACCAGCCGCACGGGCGTGCCGAGCCGGGTGCCGCGCGCGGTCGCCAGCCCCGCCAGCGTCCCCACCACGATCGTGATCACGAGCGCCGCCAGCAGCAGCTCGAGCGTCGCCGGGATCGCGCGGCCGAGGTCGTCGACGACCGGCCGGTGGGTGTGCACGGAGATCGACAGGTCGCCCCGCAGCGCGTTGCCGATGAAGCGCACGTACTGCTGCGGCAGCGGGTCGTCGAGGTGCAGTTGGGCGCGCTTGGCGGCGACCACCTCAGGCGGCGCCGACTGGCCCGCCATCAGGCGAGCCGGGTCGGACGGGATCACCGTCTGGATCACGAAGACGATCGTGACCAGTGCCCACAGCACCGCGACGAGCGCGACGAGGCGACCTGCGATCAGCCGTGCCACCTCACTTCTCCCTGAGCGCGGGCATGTCGACCTGCCAGATGTAGAGCGGCGTGTGTCTGATGTCGTCGATGCCGCTGCGCGCGACGATCACGTCGTCGAAGTCGTCGACGGCGAGCACCGCCGCGTCCTCCTGGACGAGCTGCGCCAGCTCGTCGTAGAGCGCGTCGGCCTGCTCTTCGCTCGGCGCCGAGCGGGCCTCCGCGATCAGTCTGTCGACCTTCGGGTTGCCGTAGCCGAGCAGGTTCAGGCCGCCGCCGGTCATCCACACCGGCGACGCCCACGCGTCGGGGTGCGCGGCGTCGGGGTTGAGGCCGGCGAGCAGCGCGTCGGGCGCCTTCTCCGGTCTCGTCGCGTAGGAGAACTGCGCGGCGAAGGTGTCGCCCTTCAGCTTCACGTCGAAGCCGGCCGGCTTCAGCTGCGCCTGCAGGTACTGGACCAGCCGCAGGAGGCTGGTCTGGCCGGCACCGGTCGCATACGAGAGCGTCAGCTCGACCGGCTCGGCCGGCTTCTCGGCGGTCAGCGGGGTCAGTCTGCCGAGGTCGCTGTCGCCGGCGATCACCGCCGGGTAGTTGGAGGTCGCGACGCGGCCGGTCTTGCCGTAGACGACGCTGACGGCCTCCTCCGGTCTCAGCGCGGCGGAGAAGGCGCGCCGCACGGCCGGGTCGTCGAACGGCGGCTTGTGCGTGTTGAGGAACAGCACGTGGCGCAGCGCGGCGGGGAAGATCGTCGCCTGCAGGTTCGGGTTCTTCTCGACGTTCGGCAGGCCCGCGGCGTCGATCCCGTGGGTCATCATGTCGAGGTCGCCCGACTCCAGCTGGAGCCGCTGCGTGCCGAGGTCGGGGATGACGGGGAACTCGACCTTCGCGAAGCCGGCTCTGCCGCCCCACCAGTCGTCGTTGCGCGTCAGCTCGGCGGTGTCGCCGATCCGCAGCGAGGCCAGCCTGTAGGGGCCGGTGCCGACGGCGTTGCCGGCGAGCCATCTCTGCGCGTGGTCGCTGCCGGCGTGCTGCTTGAGCGCCGTCGGCGAGATCATCTTCGGCCCGTACATCGAGGCGAGCAGGTCGAGGAAGGCGTTGTTGCGCGCTCTCAGCCTGATCACGACGACGTATCTCTTCGACGCGTCGATCTGCTCGACGTCGGCGACCATGTAGGAGACGGCCTGTCCGACCGCCAGGCGGCGCTCGATGTTCGCCTTCACCGCGGCCGAGTCGAACGGCGTGCCGTCGTGGAATCTGACGTCGTCGCGCAGGCCGAACGTGTAGGTGCGACCGTCTCTGCTGACGTTCCATACGGTCGCCAGCGCCGGCCCGACTCTCGTCGAGCCGGGCTCGTAGGCGACGAGCCCCTCGTACAGCGAGGTGATGATCGACTCGCCCTCGACGCCGTAGAAGACGTCCGGGTCGATGCCGCCGGCGGGCGACTCCTGGTACGGGATCCGCAGGACGGCGTCGGCCTTCGCGCCGCCCCCGGCCGGGGTCCCGCCGCCCGGCGGGGTCGAGCGCTCCGACGAACCGCCGCAGCCGGCGAGCGCGGCGAGCACTCCGAGCGCGAGCAACGCGTGTGGCAGCCTCATACATCCTCCAACAGATCGCGGAGACCGTCTCCTGCCACGTTGGCGGAGAAGGCCAGGACGAACAGCGCAACAGCGGGTGCCAGGCAGATCCACGCCTGGCCGAACAGATACGAGAGCCCCTGCGAGGCCATCGCCCCCAGCTCGGGCGCGGGGGGCGGCGCGCCGAGGCCGATGAAGGAGAGGCCGGCGAGCGCGAGCACGAGCGCGCCGAGGTCGACCGACGCCGTCACCAGCACGGCCGGCAGCACGCCCGGGACGACGTGGCGCAGCGCCAGCCGCACCCCGCCGACGCCGGCGACGCGCGCCGCCTCGACATGCGGGCGCACGACCAGCGCGCGCGCCTCGCCGCGCACCAGCCGCGCGTACCACGGCCACCAGACCGCGATCACCGCGATCAGCGTGTTGCGCAGGCTCGGACCGAGCGCGACGATCACCGCGATCGCCAGCATCGGGCCGGGCAGCGCGAGGCCGATCTCGGTGATCCGCATCAGCAGGTTGTCGACCCAGCCGCCGCGCATCCCCGCGAGCACCCCGATCGAGCCGCCGATCAGGACGCTGACGGAGACGACCAGCAGCGTCGCCAACCACGAGGCGCGCACGCCGTGGATCACGCGCGAGAGCACGTCGCGGCCGAGCTCGTCGGAGCCGAGCAGGGCGCCGGGGCTGCCGGGCGGCTGGAACGGCGTCCCCGAGGTCGCGATCGGGTCGTGCGGCGCCAGCAGCGGCGCCATGATCGCGACGACGGTGACGAGCAGCAGCAGTGCCATCGCCGTCCGCTCCAGCCAGCCGAGCCGGGCGAGCCAGTGGCGGCGCGGGGCGGCCAGCAGCAGCGCGCCGGCGCCGGGGGTCGCGACCACTCTGCGGGCGCGGCGCGGGAAGCCCGTCATCGCTCTCTCGTCTCCTCGTGCGTCTCGTGCGACGTGATCAGGTGGTCGGTGAACCAGGCCGTCAGCGCCGTCTCCTGCGCCTCGCGCATCGGCGGCGGGCCGAGCACCGAGGCGTCGTGCGTGCCGCCCGGGATCCGCACCATCTCGGTGGCGCGGCCGTGCAGCCGCAGCAGCCGGTAGAGCTGCTCGCCCTGCTCCGGCGGACAGCGGCGATCGGCCTCGGCCTGGATCAGCAGCAGCGGCGTGCGGCAGCGGTGCGCGTCGGCGATCGGCGACTGCGTCAGCCACTCGCGCAGCCCCGGACCGGGCGGGCCGAGCAGGTCCGGGAGCAGCTGCGAACCGATGTCGCTGCTGCCGAGCAGCGAGATGAAGTTGGTCGCGGCGTTCTCGGCCGCGGCGGCCATGAAGCGGCCAGTGCGACAGGCCAGCCAACAGGTCAGCGTGCCGCCGGCCGACTGGCCGTGGACGCCGAGCCGCGCCGGGTCGGCCCAGCCGCGCGCGACGGCGGCGTCGATCGCCGTCAGCACGTCGTCGCAGGTGCGCTGCGCCCAGCGGCCGCGCAGCGCGGTGCCGAAGGCGTCGTCGTAGCCCATCGAGCCGTGGTGGTTGACGAGCAGCACGGCGATCCCCTGCGCCAGCAGCAGTTGGGCGTCGACGTGCGGCAGTTGGCCGGATGCGGCGTGCGGACCGCCGTGCAGCAGCGCGACCGTCGGCCACGGCCCGGGGCCGCCGGTCGGCGGCGCGGCGAACCAGGCGTCGATCCCGTCGCGCCGCGGCGTGCGGTGCAGCAGCGGCTGCAACGGCGCGAGCGCGATCCCGTCGAGCGCCGCGCCGTTGACGTCGGTCAGCATCCGCTCGCCGCCGCCGGCGTCGCGCAGCACCAGCTCCGGGAGCTGGTCGAAGGAGGCGACGAGCGCGAGCAGCGCGCCGTCGTCAGTGACGCCGCAGGGGTGGCAGGCGCGCGCACCGCCGAGCACGAGCTGCGACCGCTGCGCTCCGCTCAGCGCGATCCGCCGCAGCTCGCAGCAGCCGCCGGCGTGGACGCGCACGAGCGCGTTGCCGCCGTCGGCGCTGACGACGATCGGCGTCGGCTCCCACCACGCCGGCGACGGCAGGTCGCCGTCGAGGAAGCCGCCGACGGAGCCGGGCTGCTCGGAGCTGCGGTTCTCAGGCCGCGCACCCGGCTCGGCGGCGACGACGAAGAGGTGCTCCTGCGTGCCGGCGAGCGCGCCCGGCTCGACGCCGGCGAAGACGACGGTGCGCTCGTCGGCCCAGGCGCTCGCGAACGGGCGATGGGCGCTTGCGACCAGCTCGACGTCGGCGCCGTCGTGCTCGGTGTCGGGGTCGAGCAGCCGCAGCGTCGTGCCGCGGTTGCGCTCCAGCGCGCGCTGCTCGTACAGCAGCCGCGCGCCCGACGGCGACCAGGCCGGCGCCGCCTTCGCGCTCGGCGTGCAGGTCAGACGCCGCAGACGGTCGCCGTCGCCGTCGCCGGTGCGCCCGCCGTCGCCGTCGCTGTCGCCGAGCCGCAGCTCCCACAGGTCGCTGCCGGCGCAGTCGACGCGGCCGACGCCGTCGCGCTCCCACACCTCGTCGGTCGTGCGGTACGGCAGGTCGCGCGGCGCGGCGCGCTCCTCCTCGCGCGCGAGGAGGAGCGCGAGACGGTCGTCGCCGTGCCAGGCGCAGGCGCCGGTCGGCTCGCCGCTCAGCCCGGCGCGCGGCGCGACCCGGGCCACCCCCGGCGCGACGATCGCCAGCCGCCAGCGGCCGCCGTCGCGCAGCCGCAGCGCGAGCCGGCGCCCGCTCGCGCTCCAGGCGAGCGAGGCGACATCGGCGCCGCCGCTGTCGACGCGACGCTCCTCCCCGCTGCGCAGGTCGTGCCACCACAGCTCGACCGTCTCCTGCGCGGGATCGTCCCCGTGCACCCGCAGCGTGTAGGCGACGAGGTCGCCGGAGGGTTGCAGCGCCGCCTCCTGCAGCCACCGCAGCCGCCGCACGACGGCGCCGTCGAAGCGGCCGCTCACGGCGCCGCCTCCCCGAACGCCAGCAGCGTCGCGATCCCGCTGCGGATGCCGCGGCGGAAGGCGTCGAGCGTGATGTTCTCCTCGGGCGCGTGGGTGGCGCAGTCGTGGTTGGCGTACGTGACGACGTAGGCCGGGCAGCCGAGCTGCTGCTGCCAGGTCGCCAGCGGAAGCGAGCCGCCGACGAGCGGCTCGACCAGCGGCGCGGCACCCTGGCCGCGCGCGACGGCGGCCTCCAGCCGCGCCAGCAGCGGCGAGTCGACGGGGCTCGAGGCCGGCGCCATCGCGCCGCCGGTGCGCCGCAGCCGCACCTCCGGCGCGACCTCGGCGAGCCGCCGCTCCAGCGCCGCGAAGGCCGCCTCGGGCTCCTGGCCGGGGACCAGCCGCAGGTCGCAGCGGGCGGTCGCGTGCGCGGGGATCGCGGCACCGGCCGCGGCCGGGTCGCACGGCCCCGCGGCGAGCGCGTTGACCGACAGCGCCGGCCACGCCGTCAGCCGCTCGTGGAAGCCGCGGACGACCGGCGCGTCGAGCCGCTCGATGCCGCTGTCGGCGCGGACGGCGTCGAGGTCGACCGGCAGCGTGCGCGCGGCGTCGCGCAGCGCGCCGACGCGGGCCGGATCGGGTTCGAGCCCGGGGACCGTCAGCGCACCGTCGGCGCCGCGCAGCGCGGCCAGCGCGCGCACCAGCTCCCAGGCCGCGTTCGGCGCGACGCCGCCCCAGTTGCCGGAGTGCAGCTCGCGCCGCGCGGTCGTGACCGACAGCTCGAAGGAGAGGCAGCCGCGGCAGCCGGCGATGATCCGCACGCGGCCGTCGGGGTGGCCGGGGCCGTCGGCGGCGATCACGACGTCGGCGGCGAGCAGGTCGCGATGGCGTCCGACGGTCGCGGCGAGTTGCGGGCTGCCGATCTCCTCCTCGCCGTCGAGCACGACGACGACGTTGCAGGGCAGCTCGCCGTCGCACTCCAGCAGCGTCTCCAGCGCCAGCAGCTGCGCGACGTGCTGGCCCTTGTTGTCGGCCGCGCCGCGCGCGTAGAGGCGGCCGTCGGCGATCCGCGGCTCGAACGGATCGCCGCTCCACAGCGCGCGGTCGCCGGGCGGCTGCACGTCGTAGTGGCCGTAGAGCAGCACGGTCGGCGCGCCGGGGACGTCGCGCCGCGCGCCCGCGACGAGCGGATGGCTGCCGTCGCCGAGCAGGCGGGCGTCGAAGCCGAGCCGCGCCAGCCACTCGCGCAGCCGCCCGGCCGCCTCCCGCAGCCCCTCGCCGGTCGCGCTGACGGTCGGCTGGCGCAGCTGGTCGCAGAGCCGCCGCAGGTGCTGCTCGGCGTGCCCGTCGGCGTACGCGAAGGCGCGCTGCAGGGCGAGGCTCATGCGATCGTCGGGACGGCGGCGAGGAGCGTGCGCGTCTGCTCGGCGACCGGCGCGTCGAGCACCTGCACGGTCGGCCCCGACTCGACGATCCGCCCGCCGTCCATCACGACGACGCGGTCGGCGACCGCGCGCGCGACGCCGACGTCGTGCGTGACGACGACCAGCCCCATCCCGAGCTGGGCGCGCAGGTCGCGCAGCAGCAGCAGGACGTTGGCGGCGAGCGAGACGTCGAGCGCGGAGGTCGGCTCGTCGCAGATCAGGAAGGCCGGCGGGACGATGATCGAGCGGGCGAGCGCGACGCGCTGGCGCTGGCCGCCGGAGAGGCGGCCGGGGCGGACCTCGCCGGCCTCGCGCGGAAGCCCGACCAGCTCCAGCGCCGCCGCGATCCGCGCGGCGTGCTCGGCGCGCGGGACGCGCTCGACGCGCAGCCGCTCCTGCAGCAGCGTCTTGACCGGCAGCCACGCCGTCAGCGAGGCGCCGACGTCCTGGAAGACGAGCTGCGGCCGCGAGCCGGGCGCCAGCTCGACGGTGCCGCTGCTCGGCCGCTCCAGCCCGACGGCGATCCGCAGCGTCGTCGTCTTGCCGCAGCCGCTCTCTCCGACGACGGCGACCGCCTCACCGGCCTCGACCGTCAGCGAGACGTCGTCGAGCACGGTCACGTCGCCGAACCGCTTCGTGACGTTCGCGAGGCGGAGGGCGGGGCTGCCGGGGGCGCCCGTGGGCGCGGGCGCCCCCGGCTGGGGGGTGGCAGCGGTCGTGGAGCGCGCCCGCCCGAGCAGGCGGCCGCGGCGCGGCAGCGGCCGCCGCAGCTCCTGCGCGACGGCGCGCGGCGCGGGGCCCTGCGCGTCGTCCAGCGGCGGGTGCGGGACGGCGGGGATCTCGCCGGCGCGCGCGCAGGCGTTCAGCAGGACGCCGTCGGCGCTGCGGCGCAGCGGCGGCTCCGGCAGCGCGCAGGCGTCGGCGCGGAAGCTGCAGCGCGGCGCGAACGGGCAGCCGTCCTCGGCGCGGCGCGGGTCGGGCGGATCGCCGGGGATCGGCCGCAGGTTCGCGCCGTCGCCGCTCAGCGGCAGGCGCGCGGCGAGCAGCGCGGCGGTGTAGGGGTGCGACGGCGCGCGGCAGAGCTGCGCGGTCGGCCCGCGCTCGGCGACGCGACCGCCGTAGAGGACGACGGTGCGGTCGGCGATCGAGGCCGCCAGCGCGAGGTCGTGGGTGATGAAGAGGGTCGCCAGCCCGAGCCGGTCGCGCAGCTCGGTGAACAGTCTCGCGATGCCGGCCTGAACGGTCACGTCGAGCGCCGTCGTCGGCTCGTCGGCGACGACGAGCGCCGGTCTGCCGGCGATCGCCATCGCGATCATCACGCGCTGGCGCAGGCCGCCCGACAGCTCGTGCGGGTACTGGCGCATGCGCCGCTCGGGGGACGGGATCCCGACCGCCTCCAGCAGCTCTCTGACGGCCGCGCCGTCCTCGCCGGCCGCCTCGGCGACCTGCCGCTCGATCCGCATCGTCGGGTTCAGCGACGTCATCGGATCCTGGAAGACGGCGCCGACGTGGGCCTTGCGCGCCAGCCGCCGCGTCTCGGCGTCGGCGCTGACCATGTCGACGTCGAGCAGCCGCGCGCTGCCGCTGACCTCGGCGTCGTCGGGCAGCAGCCCGAGCGCGGCCAGCCCGAGCATGCTCTTGCCCGAGCCCGACTCGCCGACGAGCGCGACCAGCTCGCCGGGCGCGATCCGCAGGTCGACCCCGCGCAGCGCGCGCACCCCCCCGGGGAACGACACGCGCAGACCGCTGACGTCGAGCGCGGCCGCTCCTCCGCCGCTGCTCGCGTGCGCCTTCGCCGACGGGTCGGGCACCGACACAACTCCTCGCTCCATGCTCCGATATTCGCAGAGTTTTTGGGTATCTTCAAAGGAATTCGTTGCATCTATGCCTTGGTGCAACGATTCCTATCACTTAAGAGGGAGAGGGATGTCCTCCGACCAGAACCAACGGCTCGACGGCAGGGTGGCCTTGGTGACCGGGGCAGGCTCCGGGATCGGCCGCGCGATCGCGACCCGCTACGGCGCCGCGGGCGCGCACGTCTTCGCGCTCGACCGCGATCTCGACAGCGCCGAGCGCGCGGCGGCCGCGATCGTCGCCGCCGGCGGCCGCGCGGCGGCGATCGCCTGCGACGTGACCGACGCCGCCGCGGTCGCGGCCGCGGTGGCGCGCGTGAGCGAGCAGGGCGGCGGGATCGACGTCGTCGTCAACAACGCCGGGATCTCGGTGCTCGGCGCCGTCCACACGCTCTCCGAGCAGGAGTGGGACCGGCAGCTCGACGTCAACGTCAAGAGCGTCTTCCTCGTCTCGCGCGCCGTCTGGCCCCACCTCGTCGAGCGCGGCGGCGGCGCGCTGCTGAACACCGGCTCGGTGCTGGGCCTGCGCGCCGAGCGCGACGACGCCGCCGCCTACTGCGCCTCGAAGGCGGCGGTGCTGATGCTGACGCGCTGCATGGCGCTCGACGGCGCCGCGCACGGGATCCGCAGCAACGCCGTCTGTCCCGGCTACGTCACCGGTCCGATGCTCGACCACTACACCTCCGCCCAGCCCGACGCCGCGGCGGCGCGCGCGGCGGTCGCCGCGCAGCACCCGCTCGGCTGGCTCGGAGAGCCGGCCGACGTCGCCGAGGCGTTCCTCTACCTCGCCTCCGACGCCGCCCGCTGGGTGACCGGCGCCGTGCTGTCGGTCGACGGCGGCATGTCGGTCGCCTGAGCGGGCAGCAGCCGCTGCGGCACGCGCTCGCGCGCGAGCAGGTCGTCAAGCGTCTCGGCGCGCTTGACGACCTCGGCGCGGTCGCCGCTGACGAGCACCGTCGCCGGCCGCCCCATCGCGTTGAAGTTGCTCGCGGTCGTGTCCTGGTAGGCGCCGGTGTCGAGGAAGGCGAGCAGGTCGCCGGCCTCCGCGCGCGGCATCTCGCGCGCCTCCGCGAGCACGTCGAAGCCGCACGAGATGCCGGTGACGGCGGCATGCGCGCGCTCGGCCCGGTGCAGCGCGCCGGCCAGCAGCACCGTCCAGCCGTTGCGCTCGATCATCGTGTCGGCGAGGAAGGTCTCGGAGGTGTCGGTCTCGACCCACGTCCGTTCCAGCGGCTGCGCCTGGTGCTTGACGTGGCGGACGGTCGCGAGGTGGATGCCGGCGCTGCCGTAGACGGCGCGGCCCGGCTCGACCTCGAGCGCGATCCCGGCCGGGTCGAGGCCGCCGGCCCGCAGCTCCGCCCGCAGCGCCGCGGTCAGCTCGCCGAGGTAGCTGGCCGGCGCCGGAGCCGGCGGAGCCTCGGCGCGGCGCGGCAGCGCGCGGGCGGTCGGGTCGCGCGGGACCGCGAAGCCGCCGCCGAGGTCGAGCTCGCGCGGCCGCCAGCCGCCGTTGGCGCGCGACAGCTGCGCGGCGGTGCGGCCCATCGCGGCACCGTGCTCGGCCCAGAAGCCCAGCTCGACGGTCTGGCGCGAGACGTGCGCCATCAGGCCCGTCGGCTCGATCTCCGGCGCGGCGAGCGCGATCGGCAGGCTCGCCTCGACCTCCTCCGGCGGCATCCCGGCGCGATAGTCGTGGACCGACAGGTAGGCCGGCAGTTCGTCGAAGAAGTCCGACGGCGCCGCCGAGCCGGCCAGCCACGGGCGCAGCCGGAAGCGGACGGTCGCGACGCGGTTCAGCGAGCGCGCGACCGCGCGCACCCGCTCCAGCTCGTCGGCCGAGTCGAGCGTCACGCGCACACCGGCGGCGACGGCGCGCGTCAGCGTCGCCTCATCCTTCGTCGCACCGTTGAGCGAGAGCCGCTGCGGCGCGACGCCGCAGCGCAGCGCCAGCTCCAGCTCGCCGAGGCCGAAGACGTCGCAGCCGAGCCCTTCGGCGTTGAGCACGTGCCGCAGCGCCAGCGACGTGTTCGCCTTCAGCGACGGCATCACGAGCGTCGGCCCCTCCGGCCACGCCTCCGCGACCGCCGCGCGCCACTCGCGCGCGTTGGTCCGCAGCGCCCGCTCGGAGACGACGTAGAGCGGCGTCCCGAAGCGCGCGGCCAGCTCGGTTGCGGCGATCTCCTCGACGTAGAGGCGGCCGTCGCGCTCCGACAGCGCGACGTCGCCGGCGAACAGCTCGCCGGGGCTCTGAAGGGCGCTCACGCGCTCGGCTCCAGGGCGCGGCGCAGCGCCGGTCGCAGGACGGTCTGCTCGAAGTCGTCGTCGGGCGCGGCGAGCTGCGTCAGCATCAGCCCGTCGAGCAGCGCGAGGAAGAGCTGCGCGTCGAGGCGCGGGTCGGCTCTGCCGAGACCGGTGAAGAGCAGCTCCAGCAGGTCGTGCCAGCCGGCCGTCCAGGAGCGCACGACCGGCTGCAGCTCGGGGCGGTGCGCGGCCTCCTGCAGCAACGCGTACTGCGCCCGCGCGCGGATGCGGTCGGGCCCGAGCTGCCGCATCATCAGCTCGGCGAAGCGGTCGACGAGGCGTCTCGGATGGTGTCTGGCGTCGGCGAGCGTGCCGAGGCGGTCGCGCGTCAGCTCCAGCTCGTGCTCGGCGAACCACGCCAGCGCCTGCACGAGCATGTCCTCGCGCGAGGTGAACCAGTAGGTCGTCGAGCCGAGCGGGACGCCGGCCAGCTGCGCGACGCGACGATGGTGGACCGCGTCGACCCCTTCGCGCCCGACCAGCTCCAGCGTCGTCTCCAGCAGCAGCTGCCGCCGCGCTTCACCGCGTCTCTGTGCCGAGGCTGATCGGGGGCGCGTGAGCGAAGGGGCCATCGAGATCACCTGTACGTTCGTCCAGTACGAACGTACAACTTAGCCCGCCGCGCACCCCGCTCGGCCCACCGCGCGGGAGTTCCCTCAAGCGCAACTCAGGCCCGCAGCGGTGCGTCAGCGCGGCGGCATGCGGAGGGCGCCGTCGAGGCGGATCGTCTCGCCGTTGAGCATCGCGTTGTCGAGCACGTGCTCGACCAGCGCGGCGAACTCGTCGGGGCGGCCGAGGCGCTGCGGGAACGGGACCGCGCGGCCCAGCTCGTCGCGCGTCGCCTGCGGCAGGCCGGCCAGCATCGGCGTCTCGAAGGTGCCGGGCGCGACCGCGCAGACGCGGATGCCGACGCCCGCCAGGTCGCGCGCGGCCGGCAGCGTCATGCCCGCCACGCCGGCCTTCGAGGCGGCGTAGGCGATCTGGCCGATCTGGCCGTCGAAGGCGGCGATCGAGGCGGTCGAGACGATCACGCCGCGCTGGCCGTCGGCGCTCGGCTGCGAGCGCGCGATCGCCTCCGCCGCCAGCCGCATCACGTTGAAGCTGCCGAACAGGTTGACCGCGACGGTGCGCTGGAAGGCGTCGAGGTCGTGCGGGCCGTCGCGGCCGAGCACGCGCTGGCCGATCACGACGCCGGCGCAGTTGACGGCGACGCGCAGCGGCGCGGCGGCGGTCGCGGTCTCGACCGCGCGCAGCACGTCGCCGGCGTCGGTCACGTCGGCGGCCGCGAAGCGCGCGCCGCCGTCCAGCTCGGCCGCCAGCGCCTCGCCGCGCGCGGCGTCGCGGTCGACGATCACGACGGCGGCGCAACGGCCGTGCAGCCGCCGCACGACCGCCTCGCCGAGCCCGGAGGCGCCGCCGGTCACGAGCGCGCTGGCGCCGCTCAGATCGAGCCCGCCCGCGCCGGGCGCAACGCGCGCGGCGGCGTCGGCCGCGTCGACCCCGCTCACACCGCACCAACCCCGAGCGCGGCGCGGATCAGGGCGACCTCGCCGAGGCCGTCGTCGGGGACGACGTGGCCGTCGAGGTCGAGGATCGCGTCGAGCCGCTCCTCGATCGTCTCCGGCGACGCGACCTCCGGCCCCACGTAGACCCCCGGCGTGACGCCGACGAAGATCCGCCCGACGCGCCCGCCGCCGGCCGTCAGCACGTGGTGCGTCAGCGTGCAGCGCTCGGAGGCGAGGTAGGCGACGACCGCCGCGACGTGCGCGGGGTCGAAGTGGTCGGCGATGTCGCCGAGCAGGTCTTCGGTCATCCGCGTCAGCGCCGTCGGCGAGATCGCGTTGGCGGTGATGCCGAAGCGCGCGCCCTCGACCGCGAGCACGTTCATCAGGCCGAGCAGCCCGGCCTTCGCGGCGGCGTAGTTGGCCTGCCCGAAGGTGCCGAACAGGCCCGAGGAGGAGGTCGTCAGGACGATCCGCCCGTAGCCCGCGCCCTTCATCACCTTGAAGGC
>DATIOB010000298.1:0-10619 GCA_035473605.1 Conexibacter sp. | reverse complement strand
GGCCAGAACGCCGCGGTTGACGAGAACCTCACCGGGCTCGAGAACCTGACCATGGTCGGCCGCCTCTACGGCAACCGCCGCCGCGCCGCCAAGGCGCGCGCCGCCGAGCTGCTCGAGCGCTTCGATCTCGCCGACGCCGCCAAGCGCGTCGCGAGAACGTACTCGGGCGGCATGCGCCGCCGGCTCGACCTCGCGGCGGCGCTCGTCGCCAGACCGCCGGTGCTGTTCCTCGACGAGCCGACGACGGGCCTGGACCCGCGCAGCCGCCTCGGCCTCTGGACGACGATCGAGGAGCTGGTCGCGGAGGGCACGACCGTGCTGCTGACGACCCAGTACCTCGACGAGGCCGACCGCCTCGCCGACAAGATCGCCGTGATCGACCGCGGCAAGGTGATCGCGCAGGGCACCTCCGACGAGCTGAAGGACCGCGTCGGCGGCGAGCGGCTGGAGGTGACGCTCGACGATCCGGCCCAGGCCGAGGCGGCGGTCGAGGCGCTGGCGCCGCTGAGCGGCGACGGGCCGCCGGTCGTCGAGGCGGGGATCGTGAAGCTGACCGTGCGCGAGCGCCGCGGCGCGATCGTCGACGCGGTCGACCGCCTGAAGGACGCCGGCATCGGGGTCGACGACCTCGGCCTGCGCCGCCCGACCCTGGACGACGTCTTCCTGACGTTGACCGGCCACGCCGCCGAAGCGGCCGACGACGAGGAGAAGAACGGATGAGGCGCCTGGTCTCCGACACGATGGTGATCGCGGAGCGGAACCTCGTCCGCCTGCCGCGCTCGCCCGACCTGCTGCTGGCGTTCACCGTCCAGCCGGTCATGTTCGTGCTGCTGTTCGTCTATGTCTTCGGCGGCGCGATCAACACGCCCGGCTACGACTACGTCGACTTCCTGATCCCGGGCATCATCGTCCAGAACATCGCCTTCGGCGGGTTCGTGACGGCGCTCGGGCTCTCCGAGGACCTCAACAAGGGCCTGATCGACCGCTTCCGCTCGCTGCCGATGGCGCGGCCGGCGGTGCTCGCGGGCCGCACGCTGGCGGACATCGTGACGAACACGCTGTCGGTGATCGTGCTCGTCGTGACGGGCCTGATCATCGGCTTCGAGTTCCACGCGAGCGTCGGCGAGGTGCTGCTCGGCTTCCTGCTGCTGCTGTGCTTCGGCTATGCCTTCTCGTGGCTGTTCGCGCTGCTCGGCATGCTGGTGTCCTCACCGGAGGCGGCGAACTCGATCGGCTTCATCGCGGTCTTCCCGCTGACCTTCATCTCGTCGGCGTTCGTGCCGGTCGAGTCGATGCCGGACGCGCTGCAGTGGTTCGCCGACGTCAACCCGTTCACGGTCGTCGTCGACGCGATGCGCTCGCTGTGGCTCGGCGCGCCGGCCGGCAACAGCGTCTGGGGCGGCTTCGTCTGGTCCGCGGTGATCATCGCGATCTTCGCGCCGTTGGCGGTTTGGCGCTATCGCAGCGCCGCCGGCAGAGCGTAAGGTCGAACAGGGGGACTGGAAGTGCAGTGAGCGATGTCGTTACGGTCGGCCGATGAGATGTCCCCCCATCGGCCGCGCCGTCGCCTTCGGCGCCGCGGCGCTGCTGGCGCTGCCGGCCGCCGCGTCCGCCAAGGACTACGCCGCGACAGCGCTCAACGTCATCCCCTCCGGCCAGTGGGGCGGGATCGGCGCACCGCCGGCCGCCACCGACCAGGCGAGAATGTACGACGGCCTCACGCCGCTGTTCGACCAGGTCACGACCGACGACCTCGCGAAGTACTTCAAGCCGCAGACCTTCGGGACCGCCGGCCAGTGCCCGTGCATCGTCGAGAGGGTCCCGCGCAGAGGCGTGAGAATCGTCCGCGACGCGCAGAACGTGCCGCACATCACCGGCCGCAACCGGCTCGACCTCGACTGGGCCGCCGGCTGGGTGCTGGCGCAGGACCGCTCGCTGCTGCTCGCCGCCGGCCGCTACCCGGGCCGCTTCGCCGCGCTCGACGCGCCCGGCATCGACGCCTTCGGGCTCGTCACGGCGCTGAAGGCGGTCAGAGTGACCGAGCAGGCCGACCGCATCATCGACCGCGAGCAGACCGCGGCGCTGAAGGCGCAGGGTGCCGAGGGCCGCGCGGTGCTGCGCGACATCGACGAGTACGTCAAGGGCATCAACGCGCGGCTGCTGTTCGACAGATCGGCGATGGAGCCGTTCACGCGCGTCGACATCTACTCCGTCAACGCGCTCGCCGGCCAGATCTTCGGTCAGGGCGGCGGCGACGAGACGCGCCGCTCGATGCTGCTCGACGGCCTCCGCAGACAGCTCGGCGCCGCGAACGGGACGCGCGTCTGGAACGACCTCGCCGAGCAGCTCGACGAGGACACTCCGACGACGATCTCCAAGCGCTTCCCGTACGAGAGAGTGCCGGCGAGAGCGAGCGGCAACGCCGTCGTCGACAACGGCTCGATGACGAGCAGCGCGCTGCGCGCGACCGCGACCTCCGCGACCGCGCACAGAGACATGTCGAACTTCCTGATCCTCTCCGGCAGACGCTCGACCAACGGCCATCCGCTGTTCGTCGCCGGCCCGCAGATCGGCTACTTCTACCCGGGCCTGACGCTGGAGATGGACCTCAGAGCGCCCGGCATCCAGGCGCGCGGCGCGGCGATGCCCGGCGGCGCCGGCAACCTCCTGATCGGCCGCGGGCAGGACTACGCCTGGTCGCTGACCTCGGCCGGCTCCGACACCAACGACCAGTTCGTCGAGACGCTCTGCGGCGGCTCGCAGACGAAGTACCGCTTCAAGGGCAGATGCCGCACGATGGGGTCGGTCAACGCCGGCACGATCAGCGGCCAGGGCGCGGTCCGCTACCGCACGACCGTCCACGGCCCGGTGCTCGGCTGGGCGAGAGTCGGCGGCAGACGCGTCGCGATCTCCTTCGCCCGCTCCAGCCGCGGCAAGGACGTGCTGTGGCAGATCGCCTTCAAGCGGCTGACGGAGGGCGCCGTCAGCGGCGTCAGATCGTTCTACGCGGCGGCGGCGACCTCGCCGTTCACCTTCAACGTCGGCTACGCCGACGACCGCGACATCGCGATGTACTCGACCGGCGCGCTGCCGCTGCGTGACCCGCGCGTCGACCCGCGCCTGCCGACGAAGGGGACCGGCGAGTACGAGTGGAAGGGCTTCCTCGCGGCGAAGGACCATCCGCAGGTCGCCAACCCGTCCTCTGGCGCGCTGATCAACTGGAACAACAAGCCGGCGGCCGGCTTCGGCTCCTCCGACGCGCAGTGGTCCGACGGCGCGACGCAGCGCGTGACGATGCTGCGGGCCGGGATCGACAGAAGAGCGAAGCACGACCTCGCCTCGGTGACCGCGGCGATGAACGTGGCCGCGACGCAGGACCTGCGCGTGCAGGGGCCGCTGCTCGACGGTCTGCACGCGCTGCTGGCCGGCACGCCGGCGCCGAGCGCGCGGGCGCAGCGGCTCTACGACCTGCTGCGCGGCTGGCGCGCCGCCGGCTCGAGCCGTCTCGACCGCGACCTCGACGGCCTGATGGAGGCCGGCGCGGCGCCGCTGATCATGGACACGCTCTACCCGCGCCTCGCCGACGCCGTCATGACGCCGGTGCTCGGGCCCGATCTCAACGCGCAGCTGGCGACGCTCGAAGGGACGACGAACTCGACCCGCAGCGGCTTCACCGGCGGGCGCATCAACTACGTCGACAAGGACCTGCGGACGCTGACGGGAACGAGATTCCGCTCCCCGTTCGCGACCCGCTTCTGCGGCAACGGCGACCTCGCCGCCTGCCGCGCCTCGGTCTGGAGAGCGATCGAGGAGAGCGGCGCCGCGATCGCGCAGCTGAGAGGCAGCGAGGATCCGGCGCAGTGGACCTCCGACGCCAACGCCGAGCGGATCAGATTCGCGCCCGGCCTGCTGTCGACGACGATCCGCTACACCAACCGCCCGAGCGGGATCCAGCAGGTGATCTCGTTCGACGGGCATCGCAGAATGCGCAGATAGTCCGGAAGACTGGACGTGGGAGGCCGGCGCGGATAGCGTGCCGGCCTCGATGCCACGGACGGGACTGCTGCGGGCGCTGCTGATCAGCGCGGGGACGCTCCTCGTGTCGATCGCCGCGCTCGCGACGCCGGCCGGCGCCGCCCCCGTCACGCCGACGCTGAGTGCCGCCGAGGCGCCCGGCTTCCGCGTCACCGGAAGCGGCGCCCGCGTTGCGCGCTCCGCGCTCGGCGGCGCGCTCCCGAGAGCGCTGCGCGGCGCCTCGGCGAGCGGCTCGTCGCTGCGCGGCAGCGGCCGGCGCACGCTCTCCAGCGCCGTCTTCACGCTCACCTCGCCGGCGCGCGCCAAGCGCGCCTTCGCGCAGACGCGTCCGCCCGCGAAGCGAGGCGCCTCCGCGCGCAGCCGTGCCGGCACGACCGCCCGCGGGATCGGCGACAGCGCGCGGCTGTGGCTCGCCGCCGACCGCCGCGGCGCGACCGCGACGGTCGTGCTGCGGCAGGGGAGCGCGCTCGGCGCTGTGCGCCTGCGCCTGCCCGGCAGCGGCCGGGGCGGTGCCGCGACGAGCGGCGCGCGCGCCTTCGCGGGCGCGCTCGCCGCCAAGCTGACGCTGGCGCAGGCGACGACGCCGTTCCAGGCGACGCTCGACGGGATCGGCGCCGACGGCTCGATCACGCCGGCGCTGGCGCTGAGAGCGTTCGCGATCGCCTACGGGCCACTCCCGGGTGTCGCGCGACCGCGCGGCAGAGAGCTGGGCGTGCCGGAGTCGGCGACGCTCGCGATGCAGCTCGTCGCGCGCGTCTGGGACCGCATCACGCCGGCGCAGAGAGCGGCCGTCGAGCGTCGGCTCGGCGCGGTCCACGGCGGCGCCGGGGCGGCGGCGACCGCACGCGCCGCGGCGGCGGCCCGCGCCGCGGCGGCCGGCGACGGCGACCCGCTCGCCCGCACGAGCGCGGCGCCGCTGATCCCGAGCCCGAGATTCCAGGCGATCGCGGACAGATACAAGGCGATCTACACCGGCAGGCTGCCCGGCGTCAGCCCCGTCATCAGAGTCTTCACGACGGCCGACCAGATCACCGACAGCAGAGGCAACGTCGCGTGGGCCGACGCGCTGCCGCTCAACGCCGCGGACCAGTGGGGGGTCGGTGCGCAGGCCTACTGCCGCGTGCGCGTCCCGCCGGCCGGCCAGGCGGAGGCGAGCAAGCCGTTCTTCCAGCTGATCATGGCCCACGAGGTCTTCCACTGCTTCCAGTTCCAGATCATGGCGGCGTGGCGACAGCGCTCGGCGTGGCTGATCGAGGGGATGGCCGACTGGGCGGCGACCTCGGTCGTGAGCACGAGCGCCGCGGTCGGCGCCGGTCCCTACCGGCTCTACCTGGAGACGGCCGACGCCCCGGCCTTCTCGCGCGCCTACGACGGCACCGGCGTCTGGCACTGGCTCGACCAGTCGCACGGCGTCGGCAGCCTGTGGCCGAACGTGCCGCTGATCCTCAACGCCCCCGACGACGGCGCCTCCTTCGTGCTCGCAGGCGGCGGCGACCTCAGCTTCCAGGACTCGTGGGCGTCGGCCGCGATGCGCTTCGAGGGAGCGGGCAGCTGGTGGCGCCAGACGCGCCCCTACGCGCTGCCGCGGCTCAGCCCGCGGGCGCCGTTGGCGACGATCACCGCGGACACGACGCTCGACACCGCCAAGTACCAGGCGAAGCTCGGCGCCGTCCTCGCCGACGGCAGACAGCCGCTGGTCGGGATCGTCGGGATGAGCGGCAGAACGCGCGCCGGCAGCCCCACACAGGACTTCGGCGTGCTCGATGCGGAGAAGTTCTTCTGCTACGGCAGCTGCACGTGCCCGCCGGGCAGAAGCGGTGAGATCCCGCCGCACACGAGAGTGCAGAGACCGGTCGCGATCGGCGTCAGCGGCGGCGCGCTCACCGGCAGCGCCCGCATCGACTACCACTCGCTCGACGAGTACTGCAGAAGAAGAGAGAGAAGAAGAGGCCCGTCCGGTCCATCCGGTCCGGCCGAGTCCAACGGCGACCCGCACCTGACGAGCTTCGACGGCCTCCACTTCGACTTCCAGGCGGCCGGCGAGTTCGTGCTCGCGAAGGGCGGCGACCTCGAGATCCAGGCGCGCCAGGAGCCGTACGGGAACAGCAGAACGGTCACGGTCAACACGCAGATCGCCGCGCGCGTCGGCGACAGACGCGTGACGGTCAGCCCCGGCGCCGGCAAGGACGACGCTCCGGTCGTGCGGATCGACGGCCAGCCCGACCCGCTCCCGGCCGGCAGCTCGCGCCCGTTCGGCGGCGGCACGCTCGCGCGCGAGAGCGGTGAGGGCGGCTGGGTCGACGTCACCTGGCCCGACGGCTCGACGCTCGTCGTGCGGCCGGTCGGCAAGTGGGGCGTGGCGATGGTGACGACGCTCTCCGGCGAGCGCGCCGGGCGGGTCGGCGGCGTGCTCGGCGACTTCGACGGGCGGCCCGGCAACGACCTCGCCGACCGCGGCGGCCGCGCGATCCCCTACTCGGTCAGAGCGACCGACGGCTGGACCGGGCTGACGCGCTACAAGGTCGCGCAGGAGTTCGAGGGCAGATTCTTCGACGCGCTCTACGACCGCTTCGGCGAGGCGTGGCGGATCTCCCAGCGCGAGTCGCTGTTCGACTACGGTCCCGGTCAGTCGACGAGAACCTTCACGCTGCGCAGAATTCCCGGGAAGCCGGTCGACAGCGAGGAGCTGCGGCGCCAGCAGCGCGCCGAGGCCGAGCGCATCTGCCGTGCCGCCGGCGTCACCCAGCCGGGACCGCTGGAGGACTGCATCCTCGACGTCGCCGCGACCGGCAACGGCGCCTTCGCCGAGGACGCGAAGCTCGCGCAGGACGCCGCCTCCGTCGTCTGGCAGCGGCTGCCCGTCGGCACGTCGATCACCGGCCGCATCAGCGTCGCGCGCGCCGGCGACGGCGGCCTCGTGATCGGCTGGAACAGAGATCTCGGCAGCAGCGTGCGCCAGCTCTCCGCGGTGCGGGTCGACAGCGCCGGCCGCGCCGGCGGCGAGGAGACGATCGCCGCGGCCGACGGGAGCGTCGGCCTCTACACCGCCGCCGACGGCAACGTGCGCGCGCTGTCGGCCGAGATCCCGTTGAACGGCGGCTCCAGCGGCGTCTACCAGTACGGCCGCGACGGGGCCGGCGCGTGGAGTCCGCTCGGGCTCGTGACCGGCTACGGCAGCAGCTACGCGGGCGCGCCGAGCGGCCTCGGGCTGCCGGACGGGACGACCGTGACGGTCTCGCCGATGGCCGGCCTCTCGCGCGTCTTCCGCGGCGCCCCGGCGCTCGACGACGGGCTCACGGTGCCGGTGCCGGAGGGCTGCTACGGCTCCAGTCCGTCGATCGCGCGCGACGGCGCCGGCGGCACCGTCTGGATCGCCTGGCTGCAATGGGACTGCCCGCAGGTCGGCCTCTTCGCGGCGCCGTACGACCCGGCGACCGGCGGCTTCGGCGCGCCGGTGCAGGCGCCCGGCTCGAGCTGGGGGAGCGGCGACTACCCGAGCCTCAACCTCGACGAGGCGGTCGCGCTGACCGGCCGTCCCGGACGCGACGGCCTCTGGCTCGCGTACGAGTCCGGCGCGCGCGGCGACGTTGCGCTGTGGCGGATCGGCGCGCCGAGAGCGACGACGCTCCCGCGCCGCCAGAGCGAGGCCCGCGACGTGCGGCTCTCCGCCGATCCGGCCGACGGCCGCCTGTGGGTCGTCTGGGAGGAGCAGGGCCGCCTGTGGGTCCAGCGCACCGACGCCGCCGGCGCGCCCGACGGCGCCGCGCGCCCGGTCGCGGTCCCGCGCAACGACAGCGGCGACGTCCTGCGCCTCAGCGAGACTCAGATCTCCGCGCGCGGCGGCGGTCTCGACATCGTCCACGCGCTGCGCCGCGGCGACACCCCCGGCGCGCTCTCCCACGCGCGCATCGTTCCCTAGGCGCGGGGCGCGCGCCTCGTCGCGAGCGTCCTAACGGCTTCGTAACAGCCGCACCGCCACCCCAGCAGATAGGCTGCGGCGAGTGTCCGGAAGCACGCTCATCAGCAGACCGGAGTTCGGCACGCTCGAACGCCATCGGCGCGAGCTGACCGCGTACTGCTATCGCATGCTCGGCTCGCCGTTCGAGGCCGAGGACGCCGTGCAGGAGACGCTGCTGCGGGCGTGGAGAGGGCTCGACCGCTTCGAGGGCCGCGCGCAGGTGCGCTCGTGGCTCTACAAGATCGCGACGAACGTCTGCCTCGACATGCTCGACGGTCGCAAGCGGCGCGCGCGCCCCGTCGACCTCGGCCCGGCGCACAGCCCGGACGGCCCGATCGGCGGGCAGCGCTCCGCGATCGAGTGGGTCGAGCCGATGCCCGACGGGCTCGTGAGCGCGCCGGAGGACGATCCCGCCGAGCTGGCGAGCGCGCGCGAGACGCTGCGGCTCGCCTTCGTCGGCGCGCTCCAGCACCTGCCGCCGCGCCAGCGCGCGGTGCTGATCCTCTGCGAGGTGCTGCGCTGGAAGGCGAGCGAGGCGGCCGAGTTGCTCGACACGTCGGTCGCCTCCGTCAACAGCGCGCTGCAGCGGGCCCGCGCGACGCTCGACGCGAGCGACCTCGGCGCCAGCGACATGCCGGTCCCCGACGCGCTCGACGCCGACGCCAGAAGGCTGCTGGCCGACTACGTGCGCGCCTTCGAGGCCTACGACATGGACGCGCTCGCCGCGCTGATCCGGCAGGACGCGGCGCAGTCGATGCCGCCGTACGAGCTGTGGCTGAGAGGCCGCGACGACATCCTGCGCTGGTGGAGAGGACCGGGCGCCGGCTGTCTCGGCTCGCGCGTGATTCCGGCGCGCGACGCCAACGGCTGCCCCGCCTTCGGGCAGTACCGCCGCAGCACGAGCGGTGACGGCCACGACGCGTGGGCGCTGCAGGTGCTCCACCTCGACGGCGACGGGCGGATCGCCGAGTTCGCCTTCTTCCTCGACGTGCAGGCGGTCTTCCCGCTGTTCGGGCTGCCGCTGCACATCGACTGAGGCTGCGCGGCGTCAGCCCGGCAGCACGTCGGCGAGCCCCATCAGCGCGACGAGCGACAGCAGCCGCTCGGAGGCGTGGCAGAGGGTGACTGTGCAGCCGCCGCGCCGCGCCGCGAGCTGCATCCGCGCGAGCGCGTCGACGGTGACGGCGGAGGGCTCGACCCCCGTCACGTCGCAGAGCACGCGCTCGGGCGCGTGCTCTGCGACGAAGCTGCAGAAGCGGTCGTACAGCGCGGGCAGGTCCTCACGCGCGAGCGGACCGCGGATCGCGAAGGTGTGATCGGGTGGCGCAGGACCGGCCATCGAGACTAGGACGGCCGGTCGGCGCCGAACTCATCGGTCGCTTGAAAACCGGTGCTCTTACTGCTGCTGCCACTGGATGTTGAGGAAGACGCTGCTCGCCGAGGTGCTGGCGCAGGCGAGGAATGCGATCTGCTGTCTCAGGCTCGGGCGCGTGGAGCCGTAGAGCGTTCTGAGCTGGTCGGCGGTCATCGTCGCGCCGGGCGCGAGCGTCGTGACGGCGCTCGGGCTGCCGCACTGCTGGGTCGAGAAGCCGGGCTTTACGAACGCCAGCGGTGCGCCGCCCGCGGGGTTGCTGACCTTCGTCAGGACGGCGTTGAAGTTGACGCCGCCGCCGTAGCGGCCGAGGAACGGCACGAAGCCCTGCACGACCGGCTGCGCGGTCATCGTGACGGTCGCGTCGTGCAGCGAGCCGACGCCGGTCTGCGACTCGGTTCTTCTGACGTCCTTGAGCCAGCGCAGGTTGATCCCCTGGGGGCGTTCGCCGTAGACGACGTAGTCGCCGGCGGAGGAGTTGTAGAGGCTCGTGTAGCCGGTCGCCGGATCGGTCTCGACTCTCCATTGGTAGACCGGCGTCTTCGACCACTTCAGGTTGATGCCCCACGTCTGGCTGCCGTAGTGCAGGTAGGTGCGGTTGCTGCTGTTGTAGATCGCGACCGTCTCGCCGGGGACCATCGGGCGCTTGCGGTGGTCGCGCACGTTCGGTCTCGGCGGCGACGGCATGAAGCTCCACTGCGACGACGAGCTGCCCCAGACGAGGTTGATGCCGAAGGTGCGCGAGCCGTAGCGGACGTAGCTGTTGTTGATCAGGTTCTTGAAGCTGTAGCCGACGTTGACCGACGGTGCTCTCGTGCCGAGCGACCACTGTTTCGCGTCGGTTCTGGAGACGGCTGCGCCAGCGGCGGACGGCAGGAGGGCGGCGGCGAGGCCGAGCAGGAGTACGGCGAAGGTGAGGCGGCGGATCGTGCGCATCGGATGGGCTCCCTGGTAGAGCTGTTGGACTGGATTCCAGTCTCCACCCGGTAAGCGTCTCGCGTCGTTCGCGTGCGCGACACCGAATCTGTCGCGTGCGCGACAGAGCGGGTGACAACGTGGCGCGAATCCGGTACGTTGGACCGCATGGACATTTGATGCGTCGCTCCCGATCGCTCTGCGATCACGCCGGCTCCGCCTCTTGTTGAGGCGTCGAGCCCACGACCGCCGTCCAGTCATTGAACAGGAGGATCTCCATGCGAAGCAGTCGCTCTGATGCGCGCCGTGTCCGCGCCGCCAGAACCGGCAGATCGACCC
>DATIOB010000297.1:0-3935 GCA_035473605.1 Conexibacter sp. | reverse complement strand
GCCGTCGCGCGTCCACCAGGTCGGTGTCGACGCGGCGTCGCCGCGCGCGACCTCGATCACGACGGTGCGCTCGGGCGGCGGCCGATGCCGGCGCACGTGCTCGCGGAAGCCGAGCGCCTCAGCGCTGCCGGCGCCGGCCAGCACGACCGTGACCGCGAGCCGGCGCGGCGGTGCCGCGTCATGCGACCGTGCGGCGGCGAGCACGACCTCGGCCGCGATCGGATCGGCCGCCAGCGGTCGCGCGAGCGCGGCGTCGACGAGCAGGCCGAAGGCGATGAGCAGCACGAGCGTCGGCACGAGCTGGATCGCGCCGAGCGTCGTCCCCTCCGCGCCGGCCAGCCGCGCGCCCGCGCAGAGCGCGACGGCCATCAGTGCGAGCGCGACCCACGTGAACGGCCCCGGCAGCGCCCGCCACGCCTGCCCTCCGCGCCGGCCGCGCCCGAGTCGCCGCAGCAGCCCGCCGCGCGGCGCGTCGGCGGAGGCGGTGACGATCACCTGCAGCGGCTCTGCGTCATCCGCGCCGCGATCTGCGTCAGCCGCGCCGCGGATTGCGTCATCTGCGCCGCGATCTGCGTCAGCCGCGCCGCGATCTGCGTCAGCCGCGCCGCGATCTGCGTCATCCGCGCCGCGGATTGCGTCAGCCGCGCCGCGCTCAGCGACACCTGCGCCACTCCTCGGCGCTTCCGCCACCACGTTCTGCGTCGCCCGCGCCGGCGTCAGGCGGCGCAGCAGGAAGGCGCGGCCGCTGAGGTCGAGCAGCAGTGAGAGCAGGGCGAGCAGAGCCAGTGCCAGGCCGGCCCACGGCGAGGAGACGGCGAGCAGGCTGGCCGCCACGCCGAGGCCGGCGTGAAGCGCGTGCGCCAGCTCCCAGCGCGGACGCACCCAGCAGGTCTCGACCGCGACCTCGCGCCCGCCGTCGCGCAGCCGCGCGGCGAAGGCGAGCGCCGCACGCCGCTCCGCATCGCTGCCTGCGACCCGTGGCGGCTCCGCGCCCTGCGCCGCACCCGCGCCCTGCGCCGCACCCGCGCCCCGCGCCGCGCTCTCGCTCACTCGCTCCATCGGCTCGCGATCATGCCACCGCGGCCGGCCCGCCACGCCATGCCACCCACTACGCTGCGGCGATGGACGCGACCGATCTCGCCTTCGCCGGCCTCACGGGTCAGGCCGAGCTGGTCCGCCGCGGGGAGGTCACTCCGCGCGAGCTGGTCGAGCTGCAGCTGGAACGGATCGAGCGGATCGACCCGCTCCTCAACGCGGTCCGCGTGACCTTCCCCGAGCGCGCGCTCGCCGAGGCCGAGCAGGCCGCCGCCCGCCGCGAGGCGATGGGACGGACCTCCGGTGACGGCGCCGCCGCGCGCCCGCTGCTCGGCGTCCCGATCCTGATCAAGGACGACGTCGACGTCGCCGGGGAGGCGACCCGCTACGGCTCCGCCGCCTCCTCCGACAGACCAGCCAAGCACGACGCCGAGGTCGTCCGCCGGCTGCGCGCCGCGGGCGCGATCGTGCTCGGCAAGACGCACACGCCGGAGCTGATGCAGTGGCCGTTCACCGAGACGGCCGCCTACGGCATCACGCGCAATCCGTGGGACCTGAACCGCACGCCGGGCGGCTCCAGCGGCGGCTCGGGCGCCGCCGTCGCCGCCGGGCTCGCGGCCGCGGCGCTGGCGACCGACGGCGCCGGATCGATCCGCATCCCGGCCGCCTGCTGCGGCCTCTTCGGGCTCAAGCCGCAGCGAGGCCGCGTGCCGGAGGCGCCCAAGGTCGAGCCGTGGCAGGACCTCTCGACGACCGGCTGCGTGACCCGCTCCGTCGCCGACACCGCGCTGTGGCTCGACGCGACCGCCGACCGCGACCCCGGCGCGCCGTCGTTCGCGGAGATCGCGAGCAGCCCGCCGCGACGGTCGCTGAAGATCGCGTACACGACGCGCAACCCGCTGCTGGCGCCGGTCGCGCAGGAGCAGCGCGCAGCGCTCGAACAGACGATCGCGCTGCTGCGCGAGCTGGGCCACACGGTCGAGCGCGTCGACCCGCCGCTGGACCCGGTCCTGGCGCAGGTGATCGCGCGCTACCTGCGCGGGATCGCGGAGGACGCGGCGAAGCTGCCACACCCCGAGCGGCTCGAGCCGCGCACGCGCGGGATGGTGCGGATGGGCCGGCTGCTGCCCGACGGCCTCGTGCGCTGGGCGCGCGAGCGCGAGGGAGCGACGACCGTCGCACTCGGCCGCGTGCTCGCCGACCACGACCTGCTGCTGACCCCGGCACTCGCCGCGCTGCCGTTGCCGATCGGCCGCTACGACGGTCGCGGCGCGCTGTGGACCTTCAACGGCGTCGCGCGCTTCACGCCGTTCACGCCCGCCTGGAACGTCACCGGGCAGCCGGCGGCGGCGGTCCCGGCCGGCTTCAGCGCGGAGGGCGTGCCGCTGTCGGTCCAGCTCGTCGGCCGGACGCGCGACGAGGCGACGCTGCTGTCGCTGTCGGCCCAGTTGGAGGCGGCACGACTGTGGAGCGCGCGGCGGCCTACGCTTGCGGAGTGACCTCCTCCGCCGACGCCCCCGCCACGACGCCCACGATCGAGACCGAGCTGCTGCTGGTCGCGCGCGAAGCCGCGCGCGCCTCCGCAGAAGTGCTGTTGAGCTACTACGGAAATGCGACGAGAGTGCGGACGAAGTCGACCGACACCGACCTCGTCAGCGAGGCCGACGTCAACGCCGAGCGAGCGATCCGCGCGCTGCTGGCGGAGCGCCGTCCGGGCGACGCGGTCCTCGGCGAGGAGGGCGGCGAAACGCCGCCGACGGGGGAGAGTGGGATCCGCTGGATCGTCGACCCGCTCGACGGCACCGTCAACTACCTCTTCCAGTACCCGCAGTGGTCGGTCAGCATCGCCGCGGAGGACCGCCACGGGACGGTCGTCGGCGTCGTCTGGGACCCGGTCCGCGAGGAGGAGTTCGCCGCCACCCGCAGCGGCGCCCCGACGCTCAACGGCGACCCGATCGTCGCCTCCCAGCAGGGCGATCTCTCGCAGGTACTGGTCGCGACCGGCTTCGCCTACGACGCGCGCATCCGGGCGCGTCAGGCCGAGGTGCTGAGCGGGCTGATCACGAAGGTGCGCGACATCCGCCGCGGCGGCAGCGCCGCGATCGACCTCTGCTGGACCGCCGCCGGCCGCACCGACGCCTACTACGAGCGCGGGATCCACCCGTGGGACTACGCCGCGGGCGCGCTGATCTGCGAGCGCGCCGGTCTCGCCGTGCGCGAGCTGCCGGCCGACCACGAGCTGCCGTTCGGCCTCGCCGTCGCCCCGCCGGCGCTGGTCGACCACCTGCACGCGCTCGTGATCGACTGAGCGCGCCCCGACCGGCTACCCGCCACCGACACCCCGGCTGCGCGTAGACTCGGTCCCTCTTCCACGCGGCGGTGGCGGAATGGTAGACGCGGCGGCCTCAAAAGCCGCTGAGGGCAACCTCGTGTGGGTTCGAGTCCCACCCGCCGTACTCCGAGGATCAATGCGCCTGCTGCTGAACATCATCTGGTTCGTGCTGTGCGGTCTGTGGATGGCGATCGGCTACGCCTTCGCGGCGCTGATCTGCTTCATCCTGATCATCACGATCCCGTTCGGGATCGCATCGCTGCGGATCGCCGTCTTCGCGCTGTGGCCGTTCGGGAAGACCGTCGTGCGCCGCGGCGACGCGGGCGTCGCCTCCGGGGTCGGCAACGTGATCTGGCTGCTGCTGTGCGGCTGGTGGCTGGCGCTCGGTCACCTGATCACGGGCATCGCGCTCTGCATCACGATCATCGGGATCCCGCTCGGGCTGGCGAACTTCAAGCTGATCCCGGTCTCGCTGCTGCCGCTCGGCCGCGAGATCGTCACCGTCGAGCAGGCGCGGGCGCTCGACGCTGAGCAGGTCGTGGGCTTCTAGCCATGCGGGCCGCCGTCG
>DATIOB010000296.1:0-2178 GCA_035473605.1 Conexibacter sp. | reverse complement strand
ATCAGCTCGCCGGCGGCCGCAGTCGCGAGCAGCTCATCCCGCTGACAGGCTGCGTAGACGTCCTCGAACCGATGCGCCAGCTCCAGGCTAGCGGGGTCGAGAATCGCGAACTCCTCCTCGAGGCCGATCGTGAAGTCGGTCGAAGACTCGAACGTCTCCCGAGCGCGGTCGAGGTCCAGGGACAAGGGATAAGGTCAGGTAGAAGTAGAGCGCGTACAGCAGGTCGACCGCCGGGCTCGAGGTGTGGACGGTCACCTCCGGCGGGACCTGCAGCAGCGCCTCGGAGTAGTTGAAGATGATCTTCACGCCGGCCGTGACGAGATCGTCGGCGAGGCTCTGCGCCGCCGCGGTCGGGACGGCCAGCACGGCGACGACGATGTCCTCCTCGTCGACTATCGACTTGAGGTCGTTCGCCTGGCGGACCTGGTGGGTGCCGACCGTCTCGCCGATCTTCGACGGGTCGGTGTCGAAGATCGCGACGACGCGGAAGCCGTGGTCGGCGAAGATGTCCGAGCTGGCGATCGCGCGGCCGAGGTGGCCGGCGCCGAAGAGCGCGATGTTGTGCTGGCCCGAGGTGCGCAGGATCTTGCGGATCTGCGAGACGAGCGAGTCGACGTTGTAGCCGACGCCGCGCTTGCCGAACTTGCCGAAGCCCGACAGGTCGCGCCGGATCTGCGTCGAGTTGACGTGCGTGTAGTCCGACAGCTCCTGGGAGGAGATCGTCTCCTTGCCCATCTTCTTCGCCTGCGTCAGCACCTGCAGGTAGCGCGAGAGCCGAGCCGCGACGCCGAGGGTCAGCTTGTCCCCGACCTTCCCGAACGGGGTCTCGGCGTCGTTCTCGATCATGGAGCTCATCGCACCCCACTGTACCGGCGCGCGCCCCGGACCCGCCGCGCGGCTCTCATCCCGCCAGCCGGCGACGCAGCTCGTCTTCGTCGACGAAGAACTCGAACAGCTCCTCGCCGTCGAGCGCGAGGACCGGAATGCGCTCCAGATATTCGCGGTGCAGCGCGTCGTCCTGCTCGATGTCGCGCTCCTCCAGGACGAACGGCAGCTCCGCGCGGAGGCGGGTGACGATCTCGCGCGCGTCGTCGCAGAGGTGGCAGCCGGGGCGGCTGTAGAGCACGACCGTCGGCGTCACAGGCCGCGCTCGCCCGTTGCGAAGGCATCGAGCGACAGGTAGTCCGGGAAGGCGATCGGGTCGAGGTAGCGCGCGGCGGAGGCGATCATCGCCGCGTTGTCGGTGCACAGCTCGCGCGGCGGCACGTGGAGGTCGGGCGCCAGCTCGCGCATCCGCTCGCGCAGCGGGCCGTTGGCGGCGACGCCGCCGCCGAGCGCCAGCCGCTCGATCCCGGTCTCCCTGCGCGCCCGCTCGACGCGCCGCGCCAGCGTCTCGACGATCGCGCGCTGGTAGGAGGCGGCGAGGTCGGCGCGGCGCTCCCGCGCGCCCTCCCCCAGCTCGCGTGTCTTGTAGAGCAGCGCCGTCTTGAGGCCGGAGAAGGAGAAGTCGAGCCCCGCGACCTGCGCCGCGACCGGGAACGCGAAGGCGCTCGGGTCGCCCTCGGCGGCGAGCCGCTGCAGCGCCGGCCCGCCCGGGTAGCCGAGCCCGAGCAGCCGCGCGCCCTTGTCGAACGCCTCGCCCGCGGCGTCGTCGAGCGTCGAGCCGAGCACCTCGATCGAGCCCGCTCTGCCCCAGCTGGCGCCGTGGTCCTTGACGTGCGCGAGCAGCGTGTGGCCGCCGCTGGCGATCAGGATCAGGAACGGCGGCTCGATCGGGTCCGGTCTCAGGAACGAGGCGGCGACGTGGCCGTGGAGGTGGTCGACGGGGATCAGCGGCAGGCCGTGGGCGGCGGCGAGCGCCTTCGCCGTCGCGACGCCGACCAGCAGCGCCCCGACCAGCCCCGGCCCCTGCGTGACGGCGACCGCGTCGACCTGCGGCAGCGTCGTGCCGGCCTGCGCGAGCGCGTCCTCGACGACCGTCTCGACCAGCTCCAGATGATGGCGCGAGGCGATCTCGGGCACGACGCCGCCGTAGCGGTCGTGGACCCCTTGCGACGAGATCACGTTGCTGAGGATGTCGCCGTCGCGCGTGACGACCGCCGCGCAGGTGTCGTCGCAGGAGGTTTCGAGGGCGAGGATCGTGCCAGGCGCCATCAGAGCGCCACGTTCGGGATGTCG
>DATIOB010000295.1:0-1560 GCA_035473605.1 Conexibacter sp. | reverse complement strand
CCTCACCGGGACAGGTGGCCGAGCGGCTGAAGGCGCTCCCCTGCTAAGGGAGTATGGGGTTTAGAGCTCCATCGAGGGTTCGAATCCCTCCCTGTCCGTCAGATCGAAGGCGCCGCGAGAGCGGCGCCTTCGACGTTCTCGCAGCGGCGCTCAGCCGCGTCTGACGACCTCGCAGTCGCGTCCGGCGCGGTCGCCGCGATCGATCAGGACGACGTCGCGCCCGGCGCCGCAGGTGATCTGGTCGCCGCTGCGGCCGCTGCTGCCGTCACGGGCGTCGAGGCGATCGTCGCCGGGGCCGCCGACGAGCCGGTCGGCCCCCGGGCCGCCCGCCAGCCGGTCGTCGCCGGCGCCGCCGAGCAGCAGGTCGTTGCCGGTGCCGCCGAGCAGCCGGTCGTCGCCGCCGCGGCCTTCGATCAGGTCGTTGCCGCCCTTGCCGTCGATCGTCTCGCCGCGCGGCGAGCCGACCAGCGTGTCGCCGCGGCGGCTGGCCGCCGCCGGCGCGATCGTCGCCTCGATCGGGATCGTGTAGCCCGAGCCGCCCGGCACCGGCAGGTTGAAGGTCCACCGGAACGTGCCGGCCCGCGTCGGCGTCCCCTGCAGGACGATCCAGATGCCGTCCGGGGCGGGGAAGCGGCTGTAGGAGATCCCGGGCGGCAGCGCGCCGTCGACGATCGACAGCGGCACGATCGGATAGCCGAAGGCATTGCAGATGTGGATTCTGTCGCCCGTCCAGCTCTCGCCGACACGGCCCGCGACGCCGCGGTTGCACTCGAGCCGCGGGTCGCTCGGAGGCGTCGCCTGCTCCCAGCTGACCGTCACACGCGCGCGCTCGCCGACGCCGCCGCTGGACTGCGCGACGCTGAAGCTGCTGCCGCCACCGCCGCCGCCTGCGCCGCCGCCACCGCCCCCACCGCCGCCGCCACCGCCGAAGTAGCCGCCGCCACCGCCGCCGCCGGTGCTGCCGACCACCGTGTAGCCGCCGCGACCGCCGACCAGCGCCCCGCCGCCGACGCCGTCACCGGCGCCTGGGCTGTCGCCGCCGCGGCCGCCGCCGCTCGTGTTCGTGCCGGCGCCGCCGCCGCGCCCGTAGGACTGGAAGAACTGCGACGTCCCGCCGTCGCCGCCGTTGCTGCCGCCGCTGCCGCCGCTGCCGACGCGCTCCTCGGCGCAGCCGCCGCCACCGCCGCCGCCGGCCGCGACGACCAGCCGCGCCGGGTTCGGGCCCGCGGTGCGGATCTCGGAGGCGCCGCCACCGCCGCCGCCGGCGCCGAGGCCGGTGCCGCTGGCGCCGCCGCCGTTCCAGCCGCCGGTCGCGGGGCCGATCGTGTGGCCGTCGTCGCCGTTGCCGCCGACGAAGATCTGCAGCGAGCGCGTCCCGGCGGGCACGGGCACCGTCGAGACGATCAGCGAGCCGCGACCGCCGAAGCCGCCGCCTTGGCACTGGCCCTGGCCCTGGCCGGTGCCGCCTCTGCCGCCGACCGCCTCGACGCGGACCGACCTGACGTCGTCGGGCAGGTCGAGCTGCTGGACGTTGCCGGTGTAGTCGAACGTTCTCGTCAC
>DATIOB010000294.1:0-13844 GCA_035473605.1 Conexibacter sp. | reverse complement strand
ACCATCGCGAGCTTGATGACGTCGGCCGCGGTCCCCTGGATGACGGTGTTGACGGCAAGCCGCTCGCCCAGCTGGCGCATCTGGAAGTTGCGCGCGCGCAGCTCCGGGATCTGCCGCCGGCGGCCCATCAGCGTCGTCACGTAGCCCTGGTCGGTCGCCTGCTCGATCGTCGTTCTGATGAACTCGCGCACGGCCGGGAAGCCGTCGAGGTAGCGGTCGATGAACTCCTGCGCCTCCTCGCGCGGGATCTGCAGGCGGTCGGCGAGGCCGAAGGCCGAGAGGCCGTAGACGATGCCGTAGTTCACCATCTTCGCCTTGGAGCGCGAGCCGGCGTCGAGCTGCTCGGGATCGACCCCGAGGATCGATGCTGCGGTGGCGGTGTGGACGTCCTCTCCACGGCGGAAGATCTCCTTCAGCACCTCTTCGCCGGCGATGTGCGCGAGGACGCGCAGCTCGACCTGCGAGTAGTCGGCAGAGATCAGCACGTTGCCCGGCTCGGCGATGAAGCATGCGCGGATCTCGCGCCCGAGCGGGGTGCGGATCGGGATGTTCTGCAGGTTCGGGTTGGTCGAGGAGAGCCGGCCGGTCGCTGCGACGACCTGGCTGAAGGTCGTGTGGATGCGATCGCCGGCGTCGGCAACCTCCGGCAGCGCGGCGAGGTACGTCGAATCGAGCTTCGTCAGCTCGCGCCAGCGCTCGATCTTCTCGATCACCGGGTGCTCGTGGCGGATCGACTGCAGCACGCGCGCGTCGGTCGAGTAGCCGGTCTTGCCGCGTCTCTTTCTCGACAGGCCGAGCTTCTCGAACAGGATCGCGCCGAGCTGCTGCGGCGAGCCGATCACGAACTCCTCGCCGGTCAGCTCGAAGATCTCCCGCTCCAGCCCGACGACCTCGTCCTTCACGCGCGTCCGGATCGCGTCGAGCAGCGCCTTGTCGAACTTCAGCCCGGCGACCTCCATCTGGCGCAGCACGCGCACCAGCGGCAGCTCGATCTCGTCCATCAGGCGCACGAGGTCGCGCTCGACGAGCTGCTCGCGCTGCTTGGCGGTCAGCGCGTGCACGAGCACCGCGTCGGCGGCGGCTGGGTCGTCGACGTCGGCGGCGATCCCGCGCTCCTCCGCCAGCTCGGCCAGCGGGTAGGCGCGGCGCGCCGGATCGAGCAGGTAGGCGGCGATCAGCGTGTCGTGGACGAGCCGCTCGGGCACCGCCTTGAGCGCCTTCGCGTCGTGCGCGAGCGCCGGGCGCGCGCCGAGGCCGGCGGCGAGCGCCTCCGGTCCAGTCAGGGAACCGCGAGTTCCCGGGACGTCCGCGCCGCCCGGCGCCGCCGTGGAACTCGCAATGCGAAGCACGCATTCGCCTGCCAGCGCGTCGCCGCCGGCGTAGGCGCCGAACCGCCACGCCTCGCTCTCGCCGAAGAGCGCGTCGTCGGGCTTCTCCGGCTCGCGCACGGCGAGCGCGACCTCCGCGCCGGCCGGCGCCAGCGCGGCCAGCTCCGACGGCGTGCCGTCGCGGCGGACGGCGACCGCGATCGCCTGCTCGGCGGCCGGGCGCGGCGCGGCCTCGTCGTCGCTGTCGGCGAGCGCCTCCTCAAGCCGCCGCAGCGGGTCGCGCAGCTCGAACTCGCGGAAGACGTCGCGCAGGCGCGAGCGGTCCGGTCTCGCGCCGGCGACCGCCTCGACGTCTATGTCGACCTCGAGGTCGCGACGCATCGTCGCCAGCTGCTTGGAGATGCGCGCGTTCTCGGCGTGCTCGATCAGGTTCTCGCGGCGTCTTCTCGCTCTGATCGTCTCAGCGTTCGCGAGCACGCCTTCGAGATCGCCGAACTCCTGCAGCAGCTGGGCGGCGGTCTTGTCGCCGATCCCCGGGACGCCGGGAATGTTGTCGGAGGTGTCGCCCTTGAGGCCGATGAAGTCCGGGACCAGCTCCGGCGGTATCCCGTAGCGGTCGATCACGCCCTGGCGGTCGTACGTTCTCGTCTCGGTGATCCCGCGCGCGGTCGCCATGATCTCGACGCCTCTGTCGACGAGCTGGAACGAGTCGCGGTCGCCGGTGACGATCTTCACGGGGATCCCGCTGGCCTTCGCGCGCTCGGCGATCGAGGCGATCACGTCGTCGGCCTCGAAGCCCTCGAGCGAAACGTTCGCGTAGCCGAAGGCGTCGACGAGCGGCTCCAGGTGCGGCCACTGCTGCTTGAACAGGTCCGGCCGCGAGGAGCGCTGCGCCTTGTACTCGGGATAGACCTCTCTGCGCCCCGAGTGGCCGCGGTCCCAGGCGACGATCGTCGCTCTCGCGCCGTACTCGGTCAGCAGCTTCACGAGCATCGACGCGAAGCCGAAGATCGCGTTGGTCGGAAAGCCGGTCGAGGTCGCGATCGACTCGGGCAGCGCGAAGAAGGCGCGGTACGCGAGCGAGTTGCCGTCGATCAGGTACAGGTCGTCATGCGTCTCGGGAGGGGTCGCCACGGGAGGAAGAGTAGGCGGTGGACCGGCGTGGAAGCCGGACGGCGACTCGTTCCGCGATGCGGAACCTTCAGCCCACGAGACGGTATGATCGTGCAGTCCTACGAACGACGGAGCTTCCGCCATGCCGACCACGCCGAGTGCCCAGTTCTCCCTCACGATCCGCGTCGAGATCGCGGACCGTCCCGGGATGCTTGGGCGCGTAGCCACGGCGATCGGGGACGCAGGCGGGACGATCGGGGCGGTAGACCTGGTCGCGGTCGAGGATGGCCGCACGGGGCGCGACATCACCGCGATCTGCTCCGACCAGTCGGAGTGGGACGGCATCACGGCGGCGATCGCCGGCGTCGACGGCACGCGCGTGCTCGACACGACCGACCGCACCTTCCAGATGCACATCGGCGGCAAGATCGAGCAGCACAACAAGTTCCCGCTGAAGACGCGCGACGACCTCTCGATGGCGTACACGCCCGGCGTCGCGCGCGTCTGCGAGGCGATCCGCGCCGATCCTGACAAGGCCTTCCAGTACACGATCAAGCGCAACACGGTCGCCGTCGTCTCCGACGGCAGCGCCGTGCTCGGGCTCGGCGACATCGGGCCGGCCGCGGCGATGCCGGTGATGGAGGGCAAGGCGGTCCTGTTCAAGGAGTTCGCCGGCGTCGACGCCTTCCCGATCTGCCTCGACACGCAGGATCCCGACGAGATCGTCGCGATCGTCAAGGCGATCGCGCCGACCTTCGGCGGCATCAACCTCGAGGACATCTCGGCGCCGCGCTGCTTCGAGATCGAGGACCGGCTGACCGCCGAGCTGGACATCCCCGTCTTCCACGACGACCAGCACGGCACCGCCGTCGTCACGCTCGCCGCGCTGATCAACGCGGCGAAGCTGACCGGCCGCAGGCTCTCCGACATGCGCGTGCTCGTGACCGGCCTCGGCGCCGCCGGCGTCGCCGTCACGAAGATCCTGCAGTCGGCCGGCATCACCGAGATCGTCGGCTGCGACTCGCGCGGCGCCGTCCACGTCGACCGCCCCGACTACCTCGACGGGTCGATGAACCCGATCAAGCGCTGGTACGCGGAGACGACGAACCCCGACCGCCGCGACGGCCGCCCCGGCGACGTGATCGACGGGATGGACCTGTTCGTCGGCGTCTCGGGCGCGCGCGTGATGCCGGCGACGGCGCTCGCGCGGATGGCGCCGGATCCGATCGTCTTCGCGATGGCCAACCCCAACCCCGAGGTCTCGCCCGAGGAGGCCGCGCCGTACGTGCGGATCATGGCGACGGGGCGCTCGGACTACCCGAACCAGATCAACAACGTGCTCTGCTTCCCCGGGATCTTCCGCGGCGCGCTCGACGTGCGCGCGCAGCGGGTGACCGAGGAGATGAAGATGGCGGCGGCGCGGGCGATCGCCGAGATCGTCCTCGACGACGAGCTGCGCGAGGACTACATCATCCCCTCGGTCTTCAACCGCGACGTGGCGCCGGCCGTCGCCGCCGCGGTCGAGCGGGCGGCGCGCGCCGTCGGCGAGACGCACGTCGTCGAGAACACGGTCGGCTACGCGCCGAACGAGCTGCACGTCGCGGCGGGCTGAGCTGCGGCCGGGCGCGGCGTGAACCGCCGCGCCCCGACCGCCGTAGCCTCCCTGATGACGAGAACCAGCGCAGGAGGCACGCGATGCGAGTGACGGTGACGGGAGCGACCGGGTTGATCGGCGCGAAGCTGGTCGCCGCGCTGCTGGCGCGCGGCGACGAGGTGACCGTCCTCTCACGCGACCCCGCCAAGGCCCGGGACGCGCTCGGCCACGCGGTCACGGCGGTCGCGTGGGATCCCTCCGCCGGGCCGGCGCCGGCCGATGCGCTGGCCGGCCGCGACGGCGTCGTCCACCTCGCCGGCGAGCCGGTCGCCCAGCGCTGGAGCGACGAGGTCAAGGCGCGCATCCGCGACAGCCGCGCGACCGGCACGCGCAACCTCGTCGCCGGCCTGGAGGCGGTCGACCCCCGTCCCGGCGTGCTCGTCTCCGCCTCCGCGGTCGGCTACTACGGACCGCACGGCGACGAGCAGGTGACCGAGGAGACGCCGCCCGGCAGCGACTTCCTCGCGGGCGTCTGCATCACCTGGGAGCACGAGGCGGTGGCCGCCGCCGACCTCGGCATGCGCGTCGCGCGGATCCGCACCGGCGTCGTGCTCGATCCCGACGGCGGCGCGCTGGCGAAGATGCTGCCGCCGTTCAAGCTCGGGGCCGGCGGCCCCGTCGCCGGCGGCAGGCAGTACATGCCGTGGATCCACGCCGACGACCTCGTCGGCCTCTACCTCGCTGCGCTCGACGGCGACGAGCGCTGGAGCGGGCCGCTCAACGGCTCCGCCCCCACGCCGGTCACCAACGCCGAGTTCTCGAAGGCGCTCGGCCGCGCGCTCCACCGTCCGGCGGTCGCCCCGGTCCCGCGCGTGGCGCTGAAGCTGCTGTTCGGCGAGATGGAGCAGATCGTGACGACCGGGCAGCGGGCCGTGCCGGCGAAGCCGCTGGAGCTGGGCTTCGCCTACCGCCACCCGCAGCTGGACGAGGCGCTGAGAGCCGCGCTCGGCTGATCAGCCGAGCAGCGGGTGCTGGTACTTCAGCTCGCCGCCGACGATCCGGTAGGCGCCGAACCGTTCGAGCGAGGTGTCGCCGCTGGCCAGCAGCTCCCAGTCGCCGAGGACCGTCTGCTCGCGTCTGGTCGCCATGAACGCTCTGACGACGTCGGCGCGCTCGAGCGGGCCGTCGCCAGCGGCTCTGGCCGCCGTCGAGATCGCCGCCATCAGCGCCCGCATCGTCTCGTAGCCGTACAGCGCCTCCGGCTGCGGCACGACGCCGTGCTCCTGCTCGAACCGTCTCGCGAACCGCTGCGCGGCCGGCGGGTAGGCGCGCAGGCCGAGCACCGGCCGCGTCACGTAGGTCGAGGCGGCGGCCGCGCCGATCGCCTCGACGAAGGCCGGGTCGGCGAGCGAGCCGGGCGCGAACAGCTTCAGCTGCGGATCGGCGACCGACAGGTCCTGCCACAGGCGCACGATCCCGTCGTGCGAGTCGCCGGCGTAGAAGATCGCGTCGGGGTTCAGCTGCGTGACCTTCTCGACGAGGTCGCGCGGGTCCTGCTCATGCGGATCGACGTCCTCGCGGCCGACGATCGTGATGCCGGCGGCGCGCGCCAGCGGTCTCATCGAGGTCACGTAGCCGACGCCGCTGGGGCTCTCGTCGGTCAGCAGCACGAGCCGTCTGACGCCCTCCTCGCGCATGTACTCGATCTGCGCGGCCGCCTGGCGGCGGTCGGACGGGACGACGCGCGCGAAGGTGCGGCCGAACTCCTTGCCCTTCGGGTAGTACTTCGCTGGCGAGTCGGGCACCGCGAGGTTTCTGGAGGTCAGCGCCTGCGCCGTGTCCATCGGGCTGACGCTCAGCATCCCGACCTCGTTCAGCAGCGGGATCGAGATCGCCGAGGAGCCGGTGTGGAACTCGCCGACGTAGGCGATCGCGCTCGGGTCCTTCGCCGCTCTGCGCGCGTTCTCGGAGATCGTCGCCGGATCCCAGCGGTTCTCCTCCGGGGTCGCGGCATCGAGCGAGACCAGCTCGACGCGGAAGCGGCCGGCGTCGGCGCCCGCGTCTCTGAGCGCCATTCTCTGCGCGCGCACGACGTCGAGCGCGGCGACGGCGTCGGGACCTTCCAGCGGCATCGACGAGTAGATCGTCGCGCGCGTCCCGGCGACGGCGCCGCTGCCGTCAGCGTCGTCGCCGCCACCGCATCCGGCCCACGCAAGCGCGAGCAGGCCGACGACGAGGACCAGGAGGACCTTCGTCGGTGCGCGTCTGATTGGGGAGGCGACGGGACGGATCAAGCGCCCGGGATTCTACGAAGGCGAGCCGTCGCGCGCGGTGGTGGCAGCCGCACCCCCCGTTCGTCGGGAGATCCCGGCCCACGTCGACAGTCCTGTTGAGTCGGGGTACGCTCGCCGCAATGCGAGTGGGAATCCTCACCGCCGGCGGCGACTGCCCCGGCCTCAACGCCGTCATCCGCGCCGCGGCGCGGCGCCTGATGACCCACGGACACGAGCCGATCGGCCTGCGCCGCGGCTACCGCGGCCTCGCCGAGCACGACTGGATCGAGCTCGACCAGCGCAGCGTCTCGGGGATCCTCCACCTCGGCGGCACGATCATCGGGACCTCGAACTACAACCCCTTCCGCGAGGAGCACGGGGTCGAGAAGGTCTTGAGCCAGCAGACGCAGGATCCGCTCGACGCCGTCATCGCGATCGGCGGCGAGCACACGATGATGATCACGCGGCGGGTCCAGGAGGAGCTGGGGATCCCCGTCGTCGGCGTGCCGAAGACGATCGACAACGACGTCACGCACACCGACTACACCTTCGGCTTCGACACCGCCGTGCAGATCGCGACCGACGCGATCGACCGTCTCCACACGACCGCGCAGTCGCACGACCGCGTGATGATCCTCGAGGTGATGGGCCGCAACACCGGCTGGATCGCCGTCTACGCCGGGATCGCCGGCGGCGCCGACGCGATCCTGATCCCCGAGCTGGAGCTGACCGTCGAGGAGATAGCGGCCGCGATCGCCCGCCGCCACGAGCGCGGCAAGGACTTCTCGATCATCGTCGTCGCCGAGGGCGCGCAGCTCGCCTTCGAAGCCGGCGACCGGCAGCTCGTGCGCGCCTCCGAGGAGGTCGACCAGTACGGCTACCCGCGTCTCGGCGGGATCGGCGCGGCGCTCGCGATCGAGCTGGAGCAGCGCACCGGCTACGAGACGCGCGTCACCTCGCTCGGCCACGTCCAGCGCGGCGGCACCCCGACCGCGACCGACCGCCTGCTGGCGACCCGCTACGGCGCCCACGCCGCCGACCTCGTGATGGCCGGCGAGACCGGCCGCATGGTCGCGCTGAAGGGGACCGAGATGGCCAGCGTCGGCCTGAACGAGGTCGAGGGGATCAAGACGATCGACCTCCGCTACCTCGAACTCGCCAAGACCTTCTTCGGTTAACGCCCGAAGGCGCGAGTTCCCGCGACGGCGGCGCGGTTCAGTGCGCCGCCGTGGAACTCGCTGGGCGAAGCCCTACCAGCCGCCCTGTGAACTGCTGCGACCGGCGATGCGTCTCTTGTTCGGGATGAACGAGCCGAGCGCTCTGATGCCGCCGACGATCAGGACGACGAGGACCGAGACGAGGAGGCCGTCGAAACCGCCGATGCCGATCGACCACAGGACGATCCAGAGGCAGACGGCGACGGTGGAGGCGATTGCGAGAGGCATAAGGCGGCGAATCCTACTGAAGCGGCCCGGCGGACGGCCTCATCGCAGCGCGTCGGCCATCGCGGAGACCAGCGCGCGCACCTCGGCCGCCGGGTCCTCGGCCTCGGCGGCGGCGCGCACGAGGCGGCTGCCTATGATCACGCCGGCCGCGCCGGCGTCGGCAGCCGCGCGCGCCTGCTCCGGCGTGCCGATCCCGAAGCCGACCGCGACCGGCACCTCGGTCGCCGCGGCGGCGCGCGCGAGCACGCCGCCGAGTCTGTCGTCGAGCGCGACGCGCTCGCCGGTCGTGCCGGTCACCGAGACCGTGTAGAGGAAGCCGCGCGCCCGCTCGCCGATCCGCGTCAGCCGCTCGTCGGGAGTGGTCGGCGCGACCAGCGGGACGAGCGCGACGCCGCGCGCGTCGAGCACCTCCAGCAGCGCCGGCTGCTCCTCCAGCGGCAGGTCGGGCACGATCAGGCCGCTGATGCCGTGGGCGACGAGCTTGTCGGCGAAGCCTTCGAAGCCCGGCCCGTAGACGAGGTTGGCGTAGGCCATCAGCACGACCGGCAGCCGCTCGGAGAGCTTGTGGCCGACCTCGAGCACCGCGGCAAGCGTCGCGCCGGCCGCCAGCGCCTTCGTGCCGGCCTCGTGGATCACAGGGCCGTCGGCGAGCGGGTCGGAGAAGGGGACGCCCAGCTCGACGAGGTCGGCGCCGCCGTCGGCATACGCCTCGCCGATCGCCAGCGAGCCCTCAATCGACGGGAAGCCGCCCATCAGGTACGGCATCAGCGCGGCGCGCTTGCCGCTGCCGGCGAAGGCGGCGGAGATGCGCTCGATGCCGGTCGTGTGCGTGTCGGTGCTCATGCCTGCGCGGCCTCCGTGTCGTCACCCGCGGCTCTGCCGCCGTCGACCACGCCGCCGATCATCTCCAGCGCCTGCGCGAGGTCCTTGTCGCCGCGGCCGGAGAGGCAGATCAGGTCGAGCTCGCTGCCGCCGTCGGCGAGCGCCCAGGCGATCGCGTGCGAGGACTCCAGCGCCGGGATGATCCCCTCCAGCCGCGCCAGCCGCTGGAAGGCGGCGAGCGCGTCGGCGTCGGTGACCGCGACGTAGGAGGCGCGACCGGTGTCGCGCAGCCAGGCGTGCTCGGGCCCGACGCCGGGGTAGTCGAGCCCGGCGGAGATCGAGTGCGCTTCGAGGATCTGCCCCTCCTCGTCCTGCATCAGCGCCGAGTAGGCGCCGTGGAGGATCCCGGGACGAGCGTTCTTCGTCAGCGGCGCGCCGTGGCGCGGCGTGTCGAGCCCGTCGCCGGCCGCCTCGACGCCGACCAGCTTCACGTCTCTGTCGCCGGTGAAGGCGGTGAAGATGCCGATCGCGTTGGAGCCGCCGCCGACGCAGGCGATCACGCGCTCGGGCAGCCGTCCCTCGGCCTGCAGGATCTGCTCGCGCGCCTCGTCGCCGATCACGCGCTGGAGCGAGCGCACGAGCGCCGGGAAGGGCGCCGGCCCGGCGGCGCTGCCGAGGATGTAGTGGGTCGTGGCGACGTTCGTGACCCAGTCGCGGATCGCGGCCGAGGTCGCCTCCTTGAGCGTGCGCGTGCCGGCGTCGACGGGCGCGACGGTCGCGCCGAGCAGGCGCATCCGCTCGACGTTGGGCTTCTGCCGCCGCATGTCCTCGGTGCCCATGTAGACGACGCACTCGATGTCGAGCAGCGCGCAGGCGGTCGCGGTCGCGACGCCGTGCTGGCCGGCGCCGGTCTCGGCGATCACGCGCGGCTTGCCCATCCGCTTCGCCAGCAGCGCCTGGCCGAGCGCGTTGTTGATCTTGTGCGCGCCGGTGTGGTTGAGGTCCTCGCGCTTGAGGTAGACGGTCCGCCCGACGACCTCGCTGAGCCGCTCGGCGAGGTAGAGCGGGGTCGCGCGGCCGACGTAGTTGGTCAGCAGCTCGCGCAGGCGGGTCGTGTACTCCGGATCCTTGTTCGCCTCCAGCCACGCCGTTTCCAGCTCGGCCAGCGCCGGCATCAGCGTCTCGGGCACGTACTGGCCGCCGTAGGGGCCGAAGCGATGCTCGACGGAGGTGATCATGCGGCCTGTCCTTCCTCGCGGGGCGCCGCGTCGGCGGCTCTCACGGCAGCGGAGAACTCGCCCATCCGCTCCTTGTCCTTGATCCCGGGCGACAGCTCGACGCCGCTGGCGACGTCGACCGCGTACGGTCTCGTCTCGGCGATCGCCTGCCCGACGTTCTCCGGCGTCAGACCGCCGCTGAGGATGAACGGGCGGTCGCCTCTCAGCTCGTGCACCAGCTCCCACGCGAACGTCTCCCCTGTCCCGCCCGGCGCGTCCTTCACGTAGGCGTCGAGCAGGTGGTAGTCGGTGCGGAAGGCGCGCAGCGCCTGCACGTCGGAGCGCTGCTGGACGCGCGCGACCTTGATCACTCTGGCGCCGGTGCGGCGCGCGACCTCGGTGCAGAACGACGGACCCTCGTCGCCGTGCAGCTGGATCAGCGTCAGCCCGATCTCGTCGGCGCGCGCGACGACGAAGTCGAGGTGGGCGTTGACGAACACCCCGGCGACCTCGGCGCGGCGGTGCAGGGCGCCGCCGATCTCGGCCGCGACCTCCGGTCTGCAGTAGCGCGCTGAGCCCGGCCACAGGATCAGTCCGACCGCCCAGGCGTCGAGCTGGACGGCGCGTTCGGCGTCTTCGGGGCGGGTGATCCCGCAGAACTTGATGCGTGTGGCCATGTCCCACATCCTAGGCGGTGGGATGCGCTCTCCGCCGGCCCGCCGCCAGGGTCCGCCGGCCCGCCGACGGCGCTACGGCGTCTCGTTCTCGGCGGGCGCCTCTCTCGGCGCCTTTCCGAGCTTGACCACGAGCTGCAGCGACTCGCCGTTGCGCAGCACGCCGAGCTTGATCTCGTCGCCCGGCTTGCGGCCGGCTATCAGCCGCGTCATCTGCTCCATCGAGTGGACGGTGCGACCGTCGAGCGCGGTGATCACGTCGCCGCCGAGCAGCAGTGTCTCGCCGTCGGCCTGGCTCTCGATCGTGCCGCCGTTGACGCCGGCGATCGCCGCTGGGCCGCCGCTGTGGACCGACTGCACCAGCACGCCGCGCTTGACCGGCAGCCCGAGGGAGGCGAGGCGGTCGTCGAGCGTGATCCCGGTGATGCCGACGTACGGGTGCACGACGCCGCCGGTCTGCTTCAGTTCCTCCAGCCGGTCCTTCGCCGTGTTGATCGGTATCGCGAAGCTGACCCCGCTGCTGCCGTCGGCGGAGATCTGCGAGGTGATCCCGATCACGCGGCCGCCGGCGTCGATCAGCGGGCCGCCGGAGTTCTCGGCGCCGATCGGCGTGTCGGTCTGGATCACGTGCTGGATCGTGAAGCCGTTGGGCGCGCGCAGCTGGCGCTGCAGCGCGGAGACGACGCCGGTGGTGAGCGTGCGGTCGAGGCCGTAGGGGTTGCCGATCGCGATCACGGGATCGCCGACGCGGCAGTCGCTGGAGTCGCCGAGCGTGAGCGGGTGCAGCTCGGCGGCGTCGGGATCGACCTTCAGCAGCGCCAGGTCGCTGGAGGCGTCGCGGCCGAGCACCTGCGCCGAGACGGTGCGCTCCTCGCCGAAGCGGATCTTGACCGTCCGCGCCTCGCCGACGACGTGGGTGTTGGTCAGCAGGTGGCCGTCGGCGTCGATCACGAAGCCGGTGCCCGTCGTCGCGGAGCCGTCGGGCGCGGTCGCGTCGACGTAGACGACGCCGGGCGCGTCGCGCTCGTAGACCTCGTGCGCGCTCATCATCCAGCGCTGGTCGGCGGCGGCGCCGGCGAGGCCGCCGGCCATCCTCGCCTGCTCGATGACGGTGGTCGTGGTGTGGTCGCGACCGGCGACGCCGAGCGCCAGCAGCGCCACGGCGACGATCGCGCCGCCCGCGAGCGCGGTGACGAAAGGTGAACGAACGAGCGCTCTCATCCGTCCCGAGTCTCGCCCCCCGCGCTGAACCCGACCTAAACGACCGCCGCGTTCAGACGTCGTCTTCGAGATCCAGGCGCGTCAGCGAGCGGCAGGCGACCTCGATGTCGGGCGAGCGCATCAGCGCCTCGCCGACGAGCACGGCGTCGACGCCGACCCGCTCCAGCTCGTCGAGCTGGTCGCGGTGGACGATCCCGGACTCCGAGACGACCGTCTTGCCGGCGGGGATGTCCGCCAGCAGCTCGAAGGTCCGCTGCACGTCGACGGTGAAGTCGGTCAGGTCGCGGTTGTTGATGCCGATCACGTCGGCGTCGATCCGCTCCAGCGCGATCTCCAGCTCGCGCTCGTCGTGGACCTCGACGAGCACGTCGAGGTCGAGCGCGAGCGCCTCGCTGTGCAGCCGCGTCAGCTCCTTCGGCTCCAGCGCCGCGACGATCAGCAGGATCGCGTCCGCGCCGACCGCCGCCGACTCGTACACCTGGTAGGTGTCGACGACGAAGTCCTTGCGCAGGATCGGCAGCCGCACGGCCTCCTTCGCGGCGCGCAGGTCGTCGAGCGAGCCGCCGAAGTGGTGGCGCTCGGTCAGCACCGACAGCGCGGCTGCGCCGGCGCGCTCGTAGGCGCCGACGACCTCCTCGACGGTCGCGCCCTCGCGGATCGCGCCGGCCGACGGCGAGCGGCGCTTGTGCTCCGCGATCACCGAGATGCCTGGGTGGACGAGCGCCTCCGCGAACGGACGGTCCTCGCCGCGTCCCAGCAGCGAGCGCTCGAGTTCCGCGAGCGGGACTTCGCTGCGGCGGTGCTCCACGTCGCGACGGGTCGAGTCGACGATGCGTTCGAGCACGTTGCTCATGTTGAGTACCTCCGCCGGGCATCCGGCCCTGCGTTCTGAGACAGACTCTCGGCATCCGGCCTCGCGTGAGTCTCCTGGGTCTGGGTGACGTATCGCTCCAAGGTCTCGCGCGCGGCGCCGCTGTCGATCGCCGCCTCGGCGGCGCGCACGCCGGCCTCGAGGGTCGCGGCGCGGCCGCCGGCGTAGACGCCGGCGCCGGCGTTGAGGACGGCGATGTCGCGCGGGGCGCCGCGCTCGCCGTCGAGGATGCGGCGCGCGATCGCCGCGTTGTCCTCGGGTCCGCCGCCGCGCAGGTCGTCGTAGGAGGCCGCGTCGAGCCCGACGTCGGCCGGAGTGACGGTGAAGCGCGTGATCTCGCCGTCGCGCACCTCGATCACCTGCGTCGGGGCGACCGTCGACAGCTCGTCGAGGCCGTCGTCTGAGGAGACGATCAATGCGTGTCTGGCGCCCAGTCTCGCGAAGGCGCCGGCGATCGTCTCGTGGTAGCGGCGGTCGGCGACGCCGGTCAGCTGACGCGCGACGCCGGCCGGGCTCGTGAGCGGGCCGAGAAAGTTCATCACCGTGCGGACCGCCAGCTCTCTGCGGACCGGGATCACGTAGCGCATCGCGGCGTGGTGGTGGGGCGCGAACATGAAGCCGAAGCCGATCTGCTCGACGCAGCGCGCGACCGCCGTCGGCGGCAGGTCGATTCTGGCGCCAAGCGCCTCCAGCACGTCGGCGGCGCCGGACTTGCCCGTCGCCGAGCGGTTGCCGTGCTTGGCGACCGCGCAGCCGGCGCCAGCGGCGATCAGCGCCGCGGTCGTCGAGACGTTGAAGGTCTGTCTGCCGCCGCCGGTGCCGACGACGTCGACGAGATCGTCGCGGGCGATCTCGACGTGCGTGGCGAACTCGCGCATCGTGCGCGCCAGCCCGGTCAGCTCGTCGACCGTCTCCCCCTTCGTGCGCAGCGCGATCAGGACCGCGGTGATCTGCACGTCGCTGGCGTTGCCGCTCCAGATCTCGGCGAGCACCGCCGCGGCGGCGTCCGCGCTGAGGTTCTCGCCGGAGGCGAGCGTGTCGATCGCGCGCGTGAGCAGGTCCCTCGGCGCCATCAGACGATCGCCGTCTCGCCGCCGAGGAAGTTGCGCAGCAGGTCGTGGCCCTGCTCGGTCAGCACCGACTCGGGGTGGAACTGGATCCCCTCGGCCGGCAGCGTCTTGTGCCGCAGCGCCATGATCACGCCGCCGCCGCGCGCCGAGACCTCCAGCACGTCCGGCAGCTGCTCGTCGACGACGAGCGAGTGGTAGCGGCCGACCGTCAGCGGC
>DATIOB010000293.1:0-1667 GCA_035473605.1 Conexibacter sp. | reverse complement strand
CGCGCGCCAGCATCCGCGCCGTCCCGCGCCCGATCCCCGACGCCGCCCCCGTGACGATCGCGACCCTGCCGTCGAAGCGCGCCATCGCGCTGGACCTCAGGCCGCGGGCGCGGGCGCCGGCGGGGCCGGCGGGAGCGCCGCCGGATCGGCCGCCGCGACGAACGCCTGGGCGCTCGCCAGCGACGCCGTCGCGCGCACCAGCCGCTCCGGCTCGGCGAAGGTCGCGCCGAAGGCGTCGGCGACCGCGCGCGAGCCGGCGGAGGCGCCGAGGATCAGCTGCGCCGGCTCGCCGGGCGGTTCCAGCAGCAGGTTCGAGAAGGCGACGAAGTACTGCCCCTCGCGCTCCCAGAAGTCGTCGAAGGCCGCCTCGTACCAGTCGCCGGTCAGCGCGCCGCCGTCGTGCTCGCGCAGCGCGCCGAGCAGGTGGTGGACGCCGTGCGTGGCGCAGTTGCCGCCCTGGCCGGCGACCGGGTCGTTGACGATCGTCACGTCGCCGAGGCCGAAGACCTCGCCGCCCGAGGGCAGCGTCGCGACCGGACGGCGCACGCACGGCCGCAGTGCGCCGCGCAGGAAGGCGCGCTCGTCGGTCAGCGTCAGCGCCGTCACCGCGTCTGCCTCCCACGACGCGAAGCGCGTCACGATCTCCTGCGCGACGGCGACCGCGCTCGCGCCGTCGGTGACGCCGTCGAGCAGGTCCATCTCGGAGCCGGGGACCGCCTCGATCAGGATCGTCCGCACCGCGCGGTCGTCCTTGTGCACGTTGGGGCCGAGGAAGATCTCGCCGAGGCCGGGGCGGAAGCAGAAGGAGATGCGGTCCTGCTGCTCGGGCCGCAGCACCTTCATGCCGTCGAACATCGCGATCATCAGCCTGCGCTGCGGATGGTCGTACACGGTGCGCCCCTCGTCGACCTCGAACAGTCTCGACAGCTCGCCCTTGCCGGCGGCGACGAAGACGGCCTCGCCGCGCGCGGTCAGCTCCTCGAGGTCCGCGACGGTCGCGGCGCGGTGGACGACGCGCCCGCCGCGCGCGGCGAACGTCTCCAGCAGCAGCGCGTACTTGAGCCGCAGGTCGATCGCCGTCGCGGGCGCCTCGAAGTCGCCGAGGAAGGCGAGCGCGACCTCGCCGCCGTCGAGCGAGAGCGCGAAGTCGACGCCGGCAGAGCGGTTGTCGGTGAGGCCGGCGTAGACGTCGATCCCGGCCTCGGCCTCCATCGCGACCGAGCGCTGCTGCAGCGTGTGGCTCGACAGCAGCCCCATCGCGCGGTACTCGTCGGGCGTGCGGTCGGTCAGGATCGTCACCTCCCAGCCGTCTCTCAGCAGGCCGAACGCGAGGTGCAGGCCGCCCTGGCCCGCTCCGACGATCGTGGCGCGGCGCGTCGTGGTGCTCACAGTGCTTCTCCAATTCGGCGATAGGCGCGGTCGAAGTAGACGAGCGGGTGCTCGCCGCGGTCGCTGCTCGTCGTCCCCAGCACGTCGCCGACGACGAGCGTGTGGTCGCCGACGTCGAACTCCTCGCGCACGCGGCAGTCGAGCGAGACGAGCGCCCCGGCGACCCGCGGCGGCCTGCGCGCGTCCGCCGCATCGGCGGGATGGCGCACGCAGTGCTCGTCGAGCCACTTCGGCGCGCCGGGGCGCGCGGCCAGCTCGGCGACGTGCTTCTGGTCGGC
>DATIOB010000292.1:0-3082 GCA_035473605.1 Conexibacter sp. | reverse complement strand
GGCGAGGGCTCCGGCAGCTTCTCCGGCGGCCAGCGCCAGCGCCTGCTGATCGCCCGCGCGGTCGCCGCGACCGCCTTCGCGATCGCGCAGCGGCTGGCGCTGCTGCGGCTCGACGCGCGCGTCACCGGCGGCCTGCAGTCGGCGCTGTGGGACCGGCTGCTGGGGCTCCCGGCCGACTTCTTCCGCCGCTTCCCGCCCGGCGACCTGACGCTGCGCGTGATGGGGATCGACGAGATCGGCAAGGCCGCCACGACCGCGGTCGCGACGGCCGTCGTCGCGATCCCGGTCGGCGTCGCGAACCTCGTGCTCGCGTTCCTGCTGTCGCCACGGCTGGCGCTGTTCGCGTCGCTGGCGATCGTCGCGACGGTCGTCGCCGTCGTCGTGCTCGTGCGCTACCAGACGGTCCGCGAGCGCCGCCACCAGGCGGCGCAGCGCGAGGTCTTCCAGACGGCGCTGGAGCTGGTCAACGCGATCGGCAAGCTGCGCGTCGCGAACGCGACCGACCGCGCCTTCGTGCGCTGGGCGGCGCAGTTCGGCGTCGTCAAGCGGACCTTCTTCGAGGCGCAGGTCGGCTTCGTGCGGCTGACCTCGCTGCTGGCCGCCTCGACCGCCTTCGCGACCGCGCTGATGTTCGCCGGCGCCGCGACGATCGGTCCCGGCGAGCTGCCGAGCGCGACCTTCCTCGCCTTCAACGCCGCCTTCCTGCAGGCGCTCGCGGCGGCGACCGGGCTGAGCGCCGTCGGCACCTTCCTCGCGGTCGCGGTCCCCTTCTACGACAACGCCGCCCCGATCGTCGAGACCGAGCGCGAGACCTCCTCCGCCGGCGGCGAGTCGCTGCGGCTGCGCGGCGGGATCGAGATCAGCCACGTCAGCATGCGCTACGGCCCCGACGAGCCGCTCGTGCTGCGCGACGTCAGCCTCCGCGTCGCGCCTGGCGAGATGGTCGCGATCGTCGGCCCGTCGGGCTCGGGCAAGTCGTCGCTGATGCGCGTGCTGCTCGGCTTCGAGACGCCCGAGGTCGGCAACGTGCACTTCGACGGCCACGACCTCGCGAGCCTCGACGCGCGCGCCCTGCGGCGTCAGATGGGCGTCGTGATGCAGAGCAGCGGGCTGCTGACCGGCGACATCCTGATGAACATCGTCGGCGCCCGCGACCTGACCGTCGAGGACGCCTGGGACGCCGCCCGCGTCGCCGGCATCGAGCAGTACGTGCGCGGCCTGCCGATGGGGATGCGGACGGTCGTCGGCGAGGGCTCCGGCAGCTTCTCCGGCGGCCAGCGCCAGCGCCTGCTGATCGCCCGCGCGGTCGCCGGCAGACCGGCGCTGCTGCTGTTCGACGAGGCGACCAGCGCGCTCGACAACCAGACGCAGGCCGAGGTCTCCGACGCGATCGCGAGACTGCGGGCGACGCGGATCGTGATCGCCCATCGCCTCTCGACCGTCCGCGGCGCCGACCGCATCGTCGTCGTCGAGGACGGCGCGGTCGTGCAGAGCGGCGGCTTCGACGAGCTGATCGCCGTCGAGGGCCCGTTCAGGGAGCTGGCCAGCCGTCAGCTGCTGTGAGCAGCTCCCGGCCGGCGTGACGTCGGCTCAGCCGCGCAGCACGGAGAGCGCCCGCGCCTGCGCCGCCGTCGCCTCCGTGCGGGTCCAGAAGGCGAGGTGGGTGCCGCCGTCGAGCCGCAGCAGCTCGGCGATCGGGATCGCGGCCGCGGCGCGGTCGCTGTGATCGGGCGTGACGTCGGTGTCGACCTTGCCCTGCACCAGCAGCGTCGGGGCGGTGACCCGCTCCAGCTCCAGCGACCCGATCGCGCCGAACTGAGCCCAGCCAGCTTCTCCGCCCGCGCGCTCGATCCCGAGCGCGTCGAGCAGCGCCGCGTGCAGGTCGGCAGCGCTTCCCGTTCGCTCATGCGCGGCAGGTTGGATCACGCCGCCGGGATCACCGCACCTCTGTACTGCTGCTCGATGAACTGTCTGACCTCGGGCGAGCGCAGCAGTCTCGCCAGCTCGACGATGCGCGGGTCGCTCTCCAGCTCCGGCGTCGTCACGAGCAGGTTGACGTTCGGGTTGCCCCTGGCTCTCTCGAGCACGAGCGCGTCGTCGGCCGGCGACAGTCTCGCCTCCAGGGCGTAGTTGCCGTTGATGACGGCGAGGTCGGCGTCGTCGAGCGCGCGCGGCGTCTGCGCCGCCTCGACCTCGGTGAACTCGAGGTCCTTCGGGTTGTCGGCGATGTCGCGCGGCGTCGCCGTCTCGCTCGCGGGATCCTCCAGTCTGATGATCCCGTTGGCGTCGAGCAGGCGCAGCGCGCGCGCCTCGTTGGCGGCGTCGTTGGGGATCGCGACCTGCGCGCCGTCGGGGATCTCCTCGACCGATCTGATGTCGTTGCTGTAGAGCCCGAGCGGCTCGATGTGCACGTCGGCGACCGAGACGAAGTCGAAGCCGCGCGCCTGCGACTGGTCTCTCAGGTAGCCGGGCGTCTGGAAGTAGTTGGCGTCGAGCTGCCCCTCCTCCAGCGCCGTGTTCGGCACGACGTAGTCGGTGAACTCCTGGATGTCGAGTCTCAGGCCCGCTCTCTCGGCGAGGTTGTCCTGCACGAATCTCAGGATCTCGACGTGCGGCACGGGCGTCGCGCCGACGCGCAGCGGCTCGTCGCTGAGCGCGGCGCCGCCGCCGCTCGTGTCGGTCTGCGCCGCGGCCGGCGTCGTCGAGGCCGCGGTGTCGCCGTCGTCGTCGCTGTCACCGCACGCCGCGAGACCGAGCGCGAGGGCGAGCAAGACGAGCGGGAGCAGCAGGATGCGTCTCATCGGTGGGTCCTTTGGTCGTGGGTCACGTGTGCGAGAGGCGACGTGAGAGGACGTCGCCGACGAGTTGGATCAGCTGCACGAGCACGACGAGCACGACGACGGTCGCGATCGTCACGTCGGTCTCGTAGCGCTGGTAGCCGTAGCGGATCGCCACGTCGCCGAGGCCGCCGCCGCCGACGGCGCCGGCCATCGCCGAGTAGCCGAGCACGCCGATCGTCGTGATCGTCGCGCCGGAGATCAGCGACGGCAGCGCCTCCGGCACGAGCACCTTCGTGACGACC
>DATIOB010000291.1:0-15244 GCA_035473605.1 Conexibacter sp. | reverse complement strand
CGACCGCGGTCGCCGGGCCGGCGAACGGCACCCCGCCGCCGGGCAGCGCCGCGACGCAGAAGGCGTCGGTGGCTGTGCCGGTCGCGTGGCAGTTCTCGTTCGCGGCCGGGATCGCGGCGGCGGCGAGCGCCTGAGCCTTCGCCTCGATCGCGGTCTGCGCCGCGCCAGCCAGCGCGGCGTCGTCGAGCGGCGCGTCGACGAGCACGAGCAGGTTGATCGTGCCGACCGCCGGCACCGCGCGCGGACGCGTGCCGGCGGCGGCGAGCGCGTGGCCGACGCCGACGGTCGCGAAGACGCGCGCGACGCCGCGGCTGCGCTGCTCGCAACGGGCGACGTCGACCGCGGTCAGCATCCCCACCAGCGGCACGTCGCAGCCGAGCGCCGCCGCTCGCTCGGCCAGGTCGACGGCCGGGTCGAGCCGGTCGTAGTCGCTCGCCACGGTCGCGTTCAGCCAGGCGTGCGCGGTTCCGATCCCCCCGCCGAGCACCGCCGAGGAGAGCACGCGCCGTGGCCCGCCGAAGCTGACGAGCAGCGCGCCGGGCGCTGTGGCGACGCAGACGCCAGCGTCGCCGCGGTGCATCGCGGCCGCTGCGCCGCTCGTGCGCGCCGCATCGCCGCCGTCGCCCACGCGCGTCACCTACCCACCGCCTCAGCGAGCGCCGACACCAGGCGCTCGTTCTCCTGTGGCGTGCGCGCGGTCAGGCGCAGGTGACGACCGTCCAGGCCGGGGAACGACGCCGCCTGGCGGACGGCGATCCGCCGCTCGCGCAGCGCCGCGGCGATCGCGGCGCCGTCGACGACCTCGACGAGGCAGTAGTTCGCCGCGGCGGGCCAGGTCCGCAGGCCGTCGATCGCGGCCAGCCGCCGCTGCAGATCCTCCCGCTCCTCGCGCGTGCGCTCGGCGGCGTCGGCGAGCGCTTCCGGGCGAGCCGCGAGCGCGGTCAGCGCCGCCAGCGCGAGCGCGTTGACCGACCACGGCGGCCGCACGGCGCGCAGCCGGTCGGCGAGCGCGCGCGGCGCGATCGCGTAGCCGGCGCGCAGTCCGGGGATCGCGAGCGACTTCGTCAGGCTGCGGAAGACGATCACGTCATCGAGCCGCTCGCGTGCGAGCGAGCCGGGCTCCCCGGGCACGAGGTCCATGAACGCCTCGTCGACCGCGACCACGCGGCCCGGTCGCCGCAGCGCCAGCAGCGCCGCCGCGGGGTCGAGCGTTCCGCTCGGCGAAGCGGGGTTGCCGACGACGACGAGGTCGGCCTCCGCCGGCACCGCCGCGGGGTCGAGCGCGAAGTCGCGCGCCGGATCGCGCAGCACCCGCACGACCTCGACGCCGTGTGCGCGCAAGGCGGCCTCGGCCTCGGTGAAGCCGGGATGGACGCATGCGGCCAGCCGCGGTCTGAGCGCGGCCGGCAGCAGCCACAGCGCCTGCGCCGCGCCGTTGGCCGCAACGATCTCCTCCGGCGCGCGGCCATGCAGTGCCGCCAGCGCCGCACATGCCGCGCGCTCGTCCGGATAGCGCGTCGCGTCACCGTCGAGCGCCGCCTGCAGCGCCTCGCGGAGCCACGGCGGCGGCCCGTCGGCACGCACGTTGACGGCGTGGTCCGCGTCGCCCGGCCGCACCGCCGTGTCGCCGTGCGTGCGCAGGGCGGCGAGGTCGTCTGGCGCGTCGTGCGCAATCGCCGGCGCGCCTTGCGCAAACGCCGGCGCGTCCTGCGCAGTCCCCGGCGCATCTTGCGCGGCGACGAGCGTCAGCGGGCGGCCGGCGACGACCAGCTCGACGCGGTCAGCCGCTGCGGCGATCCGCTGCGTCGCGCTGCCGAGCAGGTCGAGCCAGGCGCGCGATGCGCGGTCGGGCGGCAGCACGCCCTCGCCGGCCTGTTCGGCGACGACGATCACGGCGCCGCCGCCCGCGACAACGGTCGCGGCGGCCGCGACGAGCTGCTCGATCTGCGCCTCGACCGCCACTTCGACGGGAGCGATGCGCTCCGGCGACGGATCGTCGAAGGCGCCCGCACGGTGGAGCGCCGTCGCGATCCACGGGCCGAGTCCGTCGAGGAGCACGCAGCGAGCACCCGGCTCGCCCAGCGCGTCGCCGAGCCGCTCGCCGACCTCGACCGTCTCCCACGCGTCCGGCCGGCGGGCGACGTGGGCGGCGATCCGCCCACGCAGCGACGGATCGGCGCCGTCCGCGGTCGCGACGTAGCGGACGGGCAGTCCGGTCGCCGCCGCGATCGCCTCGGCGCGGGCGCTCTTGCCCGAGCGGGTCCCGCCCAGCAGCAGCGCGAAGCTCACGCGCGCACCCGCGCCGCGGCATCAACGAATCCACGAGCGAGCTGGGGAAATGCAGCCCAGTGCACGTGCAGGTAGCTCGCCTGGACGGCGCCGCGCACGAAGCCCTCGGCACGCTCGGTGCCGCGGGCGGAGAGCGTCCACGCCGGAGCCGGCGCCTCCTCGTCGGACTCGACCTGCGTGTAGTGGAACTCGTGGCCGCGGACGCGCTCGCCGCGCGCCAGCCACGGCGTCGCGGTCGCGGCGGTCGCCTCGCGGTAGCCGAGCGTCAGCCGTCTGCCCATCGCCGCGCGCAGCGGCAGCACGCCGCACATCTCGTGACCGTCGAGCGTGCTGCCGAGGTAGAGCAGCCCGCCGCACTCCGCCAGCAGCGGCCGGCCGGCGGCGGCATGAGCGGTGACCGCCGCCCGCAGCGGTTCGTTGGCGGCCAGCTCCGCGCCGAACACCTCCGGGAAGCCGCCCGCGAGCACGAGCGCGTCGCTCCCCTCCGGCAGCGTCTCGTCGTGCAGCGGGTCGAACGGCGCCAGCTCCGCCCCAGCGGCCTCCAGCAGCTCGAGGTTCTCGCGGTAGTGGAACGAGAACGCCGGTCCCTGGGCGATCGCGATGCGCACGCGCGGCGTCCCCGCCCCGCCTGACCGCGCGACTGCCGTGCGCGGATCCCACGCCTCACCCGGCAGCTCCGGCGCGCTGCGCGCGAGCGCGAGCAGCGCGTCGAGGTCGGTCTGTCTCGAGATCGCGTCAGCGAGCACGGCGAGCGCATCGCGCGTGCGCGGCTCGCGCTCGGCGACGGGCACGAGGCCGAGGTGGCGCTCGGGCGCGGCGATCCGCTCGTCGCGCCGCAGCGTGCCGAGCACCGGCAGCCCGAGCGGCTCGACCGCCTCGCGCAGCAGCTCGGCGTGGACGTCGGAGCCGACGCGGTTGAAGATCACCCCGGCGACCTGCACGTCGGGGTCGAAGGTGCGGAAGCCGTGCACGACCGCCGCCGCCGAGCGCGCCATCGCCGACCCGTCGACGACGAGCACGACCGGCGCGCGCAGCAGTTTCGAGACGTGCGCCGTCGAGGCCAGCTCACCGCGGCCGGAGGCGCCGTCGAACAGCCCCATCACGCCTTCGACGATCGCGATGTCGGCGCCGGCGGCGCCGTGGCCGAAGAGCGGCGCGATCAGCTCGGTGCCCGACAGGAAGGCGTCGAGGTTGCGGCCCGGCCGCCCGGCCGCGAGCGCGTGATAGCTGGGGTCGATGTAGTCGGGCCCGACCTTGAAGCCCTGCACGCGCAGGCCGCGCTCGCGCAGCGCGCCGATCAGCCCGCTGGCGACGGTGGTCTTGCCCGCGCCGGAGCTGGTGCCGGCGATCACGAGCCGCGGGATCACGCCGCCACCCGCTCGCGCTGCGCCAGCTCGACGACCGGCAGCCCCGCCACCGCGCGCTCCGTCAGGCGCGGCGCATCCTGTGCACTCCGCGGCGCGGCGCGCGGCGCGGACCACGTGAGGCACGGCACCGGCGCCGCGTCGTGGCGGCCGTCCGCGGGATCGCAGCCGTGATCGGGGCAGACACGCAGCGTCCCGCCCGCCGCGCGGACCGCTTCGGCGAGCGGCGCGATCAGGTCACGGTCGGCTGCCTCGATCGCCGTGACCTTCGCGGCCGCGTCGAGTTCGTGAGCGGCCTCGTCCGGCGCGCCGACGTGCACGACGACCCGTGTCGCGCCGGCAGCGAGCGCGCCGAGCGCCGCGCGTGCCTTCGCGGGCAGGTCGCTTCCGGGGCGCCCGGTCGCGCCGGACGGCGTCACGACATGTGCGCCCATCAACCGCGCGATCCCAGCCGCAGCGCCGGGCGCCGCGATGACGACGGTGCCGGCGCCGAACAGCCGCGGCGGCACGACCCCCTCGGGCCACACGTGCAGCGTCAACCCGGCGAACGACGGCAGCGATGGCAGCGGCGCTGGGCCGACGATCAGCAGCCGATGTCGGCCGAGTGCGTGGACGGTGAATCGCGGCAGCCCCTCCCCCACCGCCGCGCGCACCGCGCCGGCATCGGCCCGGCCGCCGCCGCGGGCCTCGCGCACGTCGACCCGCCACGCGCGGCAGCCGGCGGGCACGTCGATCGCGCGCGCGGCCGCCTCGACGGCACCGCGGTCGACCGGCGCCGGCGGGATCCAGCCGAGCAGCGCCGGGATCGCGTGCTCCGAGCCGGCCTCCAGCCATGGCGCGACCGTCCGCAGGCGCGTCAGCGCGCCCGCCGCGCAGAGCGCGTCGAGCGCCGGCGTCACCGCCCGTTCGAGGCTCGTCGGAGCAGCCCGCTCCAAGCTCGTCGGCCCGGCGCCCACCGGCTCGCTCGCGCCGTCGAGGATCACGAGCACCTCGGGGACGGACCGCGTGCGGAGCCCTACCACTCGATCCCCTGCTGGGCGCGGATGCCCTGGTCCATCGGGTGCTTGACCTTCGTCACCTCGGAGACGAGGTCCGCCAGCTCGATCAGCTCGGGCGCAGCGTCGCGGCCGGTGATGATCACGTGCTGGAAGCCGGGACGATCCCGCAGCGTCGTCACCACGTCCTCGACCTCGATCCAGCCCCACTTGATCGGGTAGGTGATCTCGTCCAGCAGCAGGAACTCGTAGCGCTCCTCGGCGATCGCGCGCTTGACCTCCGCCCAGCCCTCGCGCGCGAGGTCGGCCGACTCGTCGAGGTCTCTCGACAGCCACGACCAGCCGTCGCCCATCTTCTCCCAGTCGATCCCGCCGAGCGCCGCGGCCGCCTTCGCTTCGCCGACCTTCCACTTGCCCGACTTCACGAACTGGAAGACGCCGCATCTGTACCCGCGCGCCCAGGCGCGCAGCAGCATCCCGAACGCCGCCGTCGACTTGCCCTTGCCGTGACCGGTGTAGACGGCGACGAGCGCTCTGTCGCGCGGCTTGCGCCGCTTCGGCTCGGCGCTGCCGCGGTCGCCGGGACGGTGCGGGACGTCGACCTCGTCGCCGCCGTGCTTGGCGAGCGGACTCTCCGGTTCGGTCATGCGGCGCTCCTGCGGATTCTGGTGACGGGTGGTGGCGCGAGCCGATGCAGCTGTCCGCCGGCCGCGAGCGCGACGCGCCCCGCCAGCCCCAGCCGCACGCGGCCCTCCTCGGTGTCGACGACGTGCACGGCGCTCGCCGCCGCCCCGAGCGCGCGCGCCGCGAGCGGCACCGCGCCGTGGGGATCCTGCACGCGGCCGTCGGTCAGCACGACCGCGACGGCACGCCGCGACGGATCGCGCACCGCCTCGCGACCGATCAGCAGCGCCGCCTCGCGCAGCCCCTCGGCGAGCGGCGTGCGGCCGCCGGTCGGCAGCGCGCGGATCGCCGCGCCGGCCTGCTCCAGCGGCGCGCCCGGTCTCACGAGCAGCTCGGCGTGCGCGTCGCGGAAGGCGATCACGGCGACGCGATCGCGGCGCGCGTAGGCGTCGCGCAGCAGCGCCAGCAACGCGCCCTTGACCTTCGCCAGCCGCTGCCGCGCCCCCATCGACCCGCTCGCGTCGACGACCAGGCACAACAGCACGGCCTCCCTCCCCGCCCGCACATGCTCGTGGAGCGGGATGACGTGCGATCTCGGGTCGTTGTTCGCCCCGAGATCGCCCCTCATCGACGCGCCAGCTATGAGTCGCGCGCGCAGGGTCGCGACGACGGCGAGATCGGTCGCGCCAGGATCCGCCGGCCGCGCATCGATCGCCCCGACGCCTGCGCCGGCGCCGCGCGCGCGACGACCAGCGGGACCGCGGCCGCGCCCGTCGAGCACCAGCGCGGCGAGCGGCAGCGTCGCCGGGGCCGGCGGATCGCGCCGCTCGCGGGCTCGGGCGGTCGGGGAGAACGGGGCCTCCCCGGTCGGTGCGGGTACGTCGGCGGAAGCGGAGCCGGAAGCGTCAGCAGAACCGGAGCCACCGGCGTGGCCGGCCGCGCCGGCGCCCGCGCTCGCCTCCCCAGACGAGCCGTTCGCCCCGCCGCCCGCGCCCGGGGACGGCGTTGGCGGGATGTCGTCGGGATCAGGCTCCCCGTCCAGCGCGCGCTGCAGCTGCTCCTCGTCCGAGCCAGACGAACCGCCCCCGAGCGGATCTCTGTGCCGCCGGTGCGCGAGCGCCAGCGCCGCGGCGCGGCGGACGTGCTCCTCGCTGACCTCGTCAGCTCCCTCCAGCGCGGCAATCGCCTGGGCGGCGCGGGCGCAGACGATGTCGCCGCGGACGCCGTCGATCTCCAGCTCGGCGCAGGCGCCGGTGATCCGCAGCAGCTCGCGTTCGGGCAGGCGGACCGACGGCAGCAGCGCGCGGGCGGCGGCGATGCGCGCGGCGAGCGTCGCCTCGTCAGCCGCGAAGCGCGCCGCGAAGCCCGCGGGATCGCGCTCGAAGGCGAGCCGGCGGCGGACGATCTCGGCGCGCACGATCCGGTCGCGCGGCGCTCTCACCTCGACGCCGAGACCGAAGCGGTCGAGCAGCTGCGGGCGCAGCTCGCCCTCCTCGACGTTCATCGTGCCGACGAGCAGGAAGCGCGCGGCGTGCGCGGCGCTGACCGCCTCGCGCTCGACCCGCGCGACGCCCGAGGCCGCCGCGTCGAGCAGCGCGTCGACGAGGTGGTCGGGCAGCATGTTGACCTCGTCGACGTAGAGGATCCCGCGGTGGGCGGGCGCGAGCAGCCCGGCTTCGAACGCCTGCTCGCCGGCGAGCGCGCGGCCGAGATCGAGCGCGCCGACGAGCCGGTCCAGCGTCGCTCCCAGCGGCAGCTCGACCAGCGGCGCCGGCCGCTCCTCGACCGCCGCGTCGGCCGGCACGACGCCGCCGGGCGCCGCCTCACCGGGTCCGAACGCGAACGGCTGACCGGCCGCCGCGCTGACCGGCGGCAGCAGCGGCGCGAGCGCGCGCACGGCCGTCGACTTCGCGGTCCCGCGCTCGCCGCGCACGAGCACGCCGCCGACGTCGGGCGCGACCGCGTTGACCAGCAGCGCCTCGATCAGCGCCTCCTGCCCGACGAGGGCGCTCAGCGGGAAGTTCACGCCGACCCCGCCTCCTCCAACTCACCCTCCAGCGCGAGAAATCTCTCCCGCACCGCGTCCAAGGTCGTGGAGACCGGCGCCGCCCACAGGCCGCGGTCGGCCGCTTCGAGCAGCTTCTCGGCGATCGCGCGGCCGGCCCACGGGTTCGACTGCGCGACGAATGCCGCCACGTCGTCGTCGAGCAGGTACTTCTGCGCGACCTGCTCGTACATCCAGTCCTCTGCGACGCCGGCGGTCGCGTCGTAGCCGAAGAGGTAGTCGACGGTCGCCGACAGCTCGGCCGCGCCCTTGTAGCCGTGGCGGATCATCGAGGCGATCCAGCGCGGGTTCGCGACGCGGGCGCGGAAGACCCGCCGCGTCTCCTCCTCCAGCGAGCGGGCGACCGCGCGCGTCGGGTCGGAGGAGTCGCCGAGGTAGGCGGCCGGCGCGCGGCCGGTCAGCGCCCGCACGGTCGCGATCATGCCGCCGTGGTACTGGTAGTAGTCGTCGGAGTCGAGGATGTCGTGCTCGCGCGAGTCGACGTTCTTGACCGCCACGTCGATCCGCCCGAACGCCTCGCGCATCGCCTCGCGCGCCGGCGCGCCGTCGAGCCCGCGGCCGTAGGCGTAGCCGCCCCACGCCTCGTAGACCTCGGCGATGTCGGCGTCGTCGCGCCAGTCGCGCGTCTCCAGCAGCTGCAGCAGCCCGGCGCCGTAGGTGCCCGGCTTGGAGCCGAAGATCCGCGTGGTCGCGCGGCGCCAGGCGCCCTCGCTGCCGAGTTCGCCCGCGAGCCGCTCGGCGTCCGCGCGCGCATGCGCGGCGACGAAGTTCTCCTCGGCGGACTCCTCCAGCGCCGCGACCCGCGCGACGGCGTCGTCGAGGAGGGTGACGAGGTGCGGGAAGGCGTCGCGGAAGAAGCCGGAGATGCGCACCGTCACGTCGATCCGCGGCCGGCCCAGCTCCGCCAGCGGGATCACCTCGATCCCGGTCACGCGCTGCGACTCGGGATGCCACGTCGGCCGCACGCCGAGCAGCGCGAGGATCTCCGCCACGTCGTCGCCCTGCGTGCGCATCGCCGCGGTCCCCCACGCGACCAGGCCGACCGTTCTCGGCAGCGCGCCGTGGTCGCGCGTGTGGCGCTCCAGCAGCGCGTCGGCGAGCTTGACGCCGACGCCCCACGACAGCTGCGACGGCAGCGCGCGCGGGTCGACGGAGTAGAAGTTGCGACCGGTCGGCAGCACGTCGATCCGCCCGCGCGTCGGCGCGCCCGAGGGGCCGGCCGGGATGTGGCGGCCGTTCAGCGCCGCGACGACGTTGTCGAGCTCCTCGGTCGTGCGCAGGACGCGCGGCAGCACCTCCTCACAGGCGAAGCGCAGCGTGCGCTCGACCTGCTCGCCTCCCACCCCGAGCACGTCTGCCACGATGCCCGACACCGCCTCGGCGTCCCAATCGGCCGAAGCCAGCGCGTCGAGCAGCGCCATCTGCGCGCTCTCCAGCCGATCGACGAGATCGCCGTTGGACGCCGCCGGCCCGCGGAACCGCTCGGTCAAGGCGGAGGGCGCGGCACCCGCGAACGGCGTGCCCGCGGCGGCCACGAGCGCCTCCTCGTCCAGCCCGTACGCGAGCCCGACCGCGCGCCGCAGGCCGATCACCGAGCCGCTCCCCAGCCGCAGCAGCGCGCTCGTGAGCCCCCGCAGCTGCGGCCCCGACGGCACCGCGCCGAGCACGTGCAGGCCGTCCTTGATCTGGATGTCCTTGACCTCGCAGAGGTAGCCGTCGATGTGCTCGACCAGCTCCCCGAGATCCTCCGGCCGCTCCTCGACGCCGAGGTCGGCCTGCAGGTTGGCCGCCTCGATCGCGGTCCAGATCCGCGCCGCCAGCGCCGGCAGCTTCGGCGGGTCGAGCACCTCCAGGCGCGCGTACTCGTCCAGCAGCGCCTCCAGCACGGCCATCTCGTCGTAGGAGTCGGCGCGCATCATCGGCGGGATCAGGTGGTCGACGATCACGGCGTGCGCGCGCCGCTTCGCCTGCACGCCCTCGCCGGGGTCGTTGACGACGAACGGGTAGATCAGCGGCAGCTCGCCGAGCGTCGCGTCGGGCGCGCAGCCGCGCGAGAGCGCGAGCGTCTTGCCGGGCAGCCATTCGAGCGTCCCGTGCTTGCCGAGGTGGACGATCGCGTCGGCGCCCCAAGCCTGCTCGATCCACCAGTAGACGGCGAGGTAGTGGTGCGTCGGCGGCAGCTCGGGGTCGTGGTAGATCCCGACCGGGTCCTCGCCGTAGCCGCGCGGCGGCTGGATCGCGACGAGCACGTCGCCCAGCTCGATGCCGGCGACCACGAAGTCGTCGCCGTCGAGGAAGCGGTCGCCGGGCGGCGGGCCCCACTTCTCCTCGATGTCGCTGCGCATCTGCGCATCGAGCTGCGCATATCTCTCCAGGTACGCCGCGACCGGGAAGCGCAGCGGCGCCGCCGCGAGCTGCTCGTCGGTGAGGAACTCGGCGTCGTGGCCGCCGCCGGCGATCAGCGCGTGCATCAGCGCATCGCCGTCCGCGTACGGCGAGTCGACGCGCATGCCGTCCGCGCGCAGCCGCTCCAGCAGCGCGATCGCCGACGCCGGCGTGTCGAGCCCGACGGCCATGCCGACCTTCGCGTGCTTGGTCGGGAACGAGGTCAGCAGCAGCGCGACTCTGCGCTGCGCCGCCGGCAGGAAGCGCAGGCGCGCGTGCCTGACGGCGAGCCGCGCGACGTGCGCGCAGCGCTCGGCGTCCGGGACGTAACGCGGGACCGGCACGCCGACCGGCGAGTCCGCGGCGCTGTCGCGCTCCTTGAACGAGATCACGCCGCCGAGCAGGCGGCCGTCGAACTCGGGGATCGCGACCTGCGTCGCGGAGTCCAGCGGCGAGAGGCCGGTGTCGGAGGCGAGCCAGGCGGCGCGCGAGGCGGTCGCGGTGATCGCCTGGATCACCGGCACGTCGAGCGCGGCGAGCGCGGTCGCGTCCCACTCCTGCCACTGCTCGCCGGCGCCGTCCGACGAGGCCGCCGAGACGGCCGCCCGCGACGCGTCGCCGGCATTCGAGCCGCCGGTCGCGAGCATCGTCGTCAGGAGCGCGTCGACCTTCCCGTCGAGCAGCGCGAGCGCCGCGACCGAGCCGTCTCTGTCGCGCCGCAGCGTGTAGCTCCAGACCGCGAGCGCGTTCGCCCCGGCCTGCTCGATCTGCGCGCACAGCTCGTCGACGAAGGCGGTGTTGCCGGTGAGGCGGTGCGAGCGGTAGAAGCAGATCCCGACCGTCGGTCTGTCTGCGTCGTGGCCCGCGCATGCGTCCTCGATCGAGACGTCTCCGCGCCCCGGCACGTACACGCCGAGGTCGGCCGTCTCGTGCGGCGGCTCGAAGCCCCAGCCCTCCAGCAGGAAGGTGTCGGCGAGGAAGCGCAGCAGCTGCTCGACGTTGTCGACGTCGCCGTGGCGCAGGTACTCGCCGGCCATCGCGACGGCGCCGGTCGGGGCGGTCGAGAGGGCGGTCATCTCCGCATCCGGCGACGCCTCGCCGCCGAGCGCCAGCAGCGGGATCCCGCGCTCGCGGCAGGCGGTGACCAGCAGCGGCAGGCCGTCGGGCCAGCCGCGTCTGCCGCCGAGCACGCGCACGAGCACGACGCCGGCGCCGTCGACCACGGACTCGACCAGCTGCGCCGCGTCGGCGCCGTACGGGTTGGCGCAGCGCACCTGCGGGAAGTCGGCCGGCAGCGCCTCGACGGCCGCGGCTGTCGCCAGGATCTCGGTGTCGGCGGTCGTCACGAAACGGAGCACGTGCGCACCTCTGTGTGGACGGTCGGAAGGCCGGCGGGAACCCCGCCGCTGATCAGGTCTGTGAGCGCGGCGGTGTCGACATGCTGCTCGATCAGGTCGCCGAGCACGTCGAGCCGCTGCTCGCGCGCGGCGGCGAAATCTCTGTCACCGGGAACGAAGCCGCGCCCGCGCACGCGTGCGACGTGCAGCAGCAGCGCGCGACGGAAGGCGTCGTGCTCCAGCGCGCCGTGCCAGCTCGTGCCGAGCGTCTCGCCGGCGCGGCAGCCGTCCGGCTCGCGGTCGCCGGCGTCCTGCAGCAGCGGTTCGCCGCCGTGGCGCGTGACGCGGCCGTGGCGGATCTCGTAGCCGGCGACCGGCGCGCCGAGCCAGTCACAGGCGCCGTCGCGGCGGCGCAGCAGCTTGTCGGCGGCGAAACGGGTGCTGACCGGCAGCAGGCCGAGCCCCTCGACGGTCCCCAGTCTCGACTCGACCATGTCCTCGATCGTATGGCCGAGCAGCTGGTAGCCGCCGCAGATGCCGAGGATCGGGAGGCCGTTGGCGGCGCGCCGCCTGAGGACCTCGTCGAGGCCGTTGTCGCGCAGCCGCTGGAGGTCCTCGACGGTCGCCTTCGTCCCCGGGATCACGACGAGGTCGGCCCGTTCGAGGTCGACGGCCGAGCGCGTGAAGCGGACCCGCACGCCCGGCTCGGTCGCGAGCGCGTCGACGTCGGTGAAGTTGCTCATCCAGCGCAGCCGCAGGACGGCGACGTCGAGCGTCTCGCCGAGCGCGGGCGCCTCCGGCCGCGGCGCCTCCAGCGCGAGCGAGTCCTCGACGTCCATCCACAGGTCCTCGACGTGCGGGAGGACGCCGAGCGTCGCGCGGCCGGTCATCGCTTCGAGCTGCGTCAGACCCGGGGCGAGGATCGACGCGTCGCCGCGGAACTTGTTGATCAGGAAGCCGCCGATGTGGCGCTGGTCGGTCTCGTCCAGCAGCGCCAGCGTGCCGAAGAGGCTCGCCATCACACCGCCGCGGTCGATGTCGCCGACGACCAGGACCGGCAGCCCGTGCGCGGTCGCGAGCCCCATGTTGGTGATGTCGGCTGCGCGCAGGTTGATCTCGGCGGGGCTGCCGGCGCCCTCGCAGACGACGACGTCGAAGCGGCTGCGGAGGTCTTGCAGGGCGGCGCCGACGATCGGCTTCAGCTCGTCCTTGAGCGTCTGGTAGGAGCGCGCGTCGGCGTCGGCGTACGGCCTGCCCATCACGACGATCTGGCTGTGGCGCTTGCCCGACGGCTTGATCAGGACCGGGTTCATCGCCGCCTCGGTCTCGATCCCGCAGGCGGCCGCCTGCGCCGCCTGGGCGCGCCCGATCTCGCTGCCGTCATGCGCGACGACGCTGTTGAGCGCCATGTTCTGCGCCTTGAAGGGAGCGACGCTGAGGCCCTGCCGCTTCAGCCACCGGCAGATCCCGGTCGTGACGACCGACTTGCCGGCGTCGGAGTGCGTGCCGGCGATCAGGATCGCGCCTCTCATGCTGCTGCTCCTGTCGTGGTGAGGAGCGGACGATCGGTGCCCGCAGAGGTCCCCAAACGTCCGGTCCTCGCCGCGCAGACGGGGCGGGCGGCGGCGCAGACGAGCGCCGCGGCGGCGCCGACGACGAGGCTGAGGCGGGCGGCGCGGTGGGCGTCGGCCGGCGTGGCCGCGCGGCCGTCGCCGAGCGTGGGTCGGTCTTCGTGGCGAGCGCTGTCGGGAGCGGACGGATCGCCGGACGCGGAAGCGGGCGCGCCGTACGTCAGCGGCCCGCCGAGGCGGAGGTCGAGCGCGCCGGCGAAGGCGGCCTCCATCCGGCCGGCGTTCGGCGACGGGTGCGCGGCGCCGTCGCGGCGCAGGATCCTCAGCGCCGCGCGCGGCGAGCCGCCGACGACGGGCGCCGTCGCGACGGTCAGCAGCGCGCCGAGGCGGGCGCCCGGCCAGCCGAGCGCGTCGTCGAGCTTGGCCGCGGCGAAGCCGAACTCGGCGTAGCGGGGCGATCTGTGCCCGACCATCGCGTCGAGCGTGTTGGCGGCGCGGAAGGCGGCGACGCCGGCCGGACCGGCCGCCGCGCCCCAGACGAGCGCGCCGACGACCGCGTCGGAGCTGTTCTCCGCCAGCGACTCGACGACCGCGCGGCTGATCCCGGCCTCGTCGAGCTGGGAGGGATCGCGACCGGCCAGCGCCGGCAGCGCGGCGCGCGCGCCGACGAGATCGTCGCGATCGAGGTGATCGGCGATCCGGCGTCCTTCGCGCGCGAGGCTGCGCCCGCCGAGCGCGCCCCAGGTGAGCGCGGCCAGCACGAGCGCGCGGCCGGCGCCCGGTCGTGCGAGCCGCGAGGCGACGGCGCCGCCGCCGGCGCGCGCGGCGCCGTGCGCCAGCAGCCGCTCCGCCGCACGCGCGGCGACCTCCGCCGCGAGCCCCGCGCCGCCGACCAGCAGCGTGGTGAAGAGCGCGCCGCGCAGCCGGCTCGGCGCGTAGATCCGCCGCTCCAGCGCGAGCGCGAGGCGGCCGAACCCGGCGACCGGGTGGAAGCGGCGCGGGTCGCCGAGCGCGAGATCGGCCGCCCAGCCGGCGGCGAGCGCGGCGCCGGTCATGCCGCCACCACGACGTTCGGGTGTCTTCCCGCCAGCTCCAGCGGGCAGTTCGTGCGCGTGATCGTCCAGCGGCCGTCGTGGGCGTGCAGCTCGGTGACGGCGAGCGGAGCGACGTCGATGCGCCAGAAGGCGTCGAGCGGGGCGCCGAGCGCGTGCACGAGCGCGGCCTTCACGACGCCGCCATGGGTGATCGCGAGCGTCGCGCCATCGCCGGCAGCCTGCCCGTCGAGCCAGCCGGCGACGCGCGCGGCGAAGGCGCGCAGGCTCTCGCCGCCGTGCGGCGCGGCCTCCGGATCGCCCATCCAGGCGCCGACCGCCTCCGGATCGTCCGCGTGCAGCTCGGCGAGGGAGCGGCCGGCCCAGGCGCCGAAATCGCACTCGGCCAGCAGCGGCTCCACGCGCGGGGCGAGCTGCGCGGCGGCGGCCGTCTGGGCGCAGCGCAGCGCTGGGCCGGCGAGGACGTCGAGACGTGGAACCGCGGTCGCGTCCGCCCCGGCCGCCTCCTCGACGGCGTCCCGCCCGCGCGCGGCAAGGGCCGCGAGGCCCGCCGCCAGCGCGGCGGCTCCCTCCTCGATCGGCTCGTCGGCGGGGAAGGCGGCGGCGCGGGTCGCGCTCGTCGCGGCGTGGCGCACGAGCAGCAGCCGCTTCACGACGCCGTCACGCGGCGGACGGGCGCGGGGGCGCACCGCGGCCGGACGGCGGTGACGGAGACGTACGGTGCATCGACGAGACCTCCTCGGGATCCAGCGTCCCGACCGGGGAAGGATTGCGGCGGTTGAGTTCCTGACTTCCGGCTCGTGACCGGACACAGTGGCGCGACCGTCCCGGATTCCAACCGGGTTCCTCGCACCGCCACGCTGACGCGGCGCATCGTACCGCCTGCGACGTTGCGCCCGTCGTTGCGGCGACCGTTGCAGCGAGGCGTGACTCCCGCGCGCGGACCGGTCTAGGCTGTCGCTCCGTGAGCAGCGACCCGCGCCCTCCGCGCCCGGCGACGCCGGCCGGCTTCGATCCCTCGCGCGCCGCCGAGCGCGCCGCCGACCCGACCGGCTGGCGCTTCACCGACGCCGAGCGCGCGAGCGTCTACCGCGTGATCGCGGGGCGGCGCGACATCCGCCGCTTCCGTCCCGACCCGGTCCCGCCCGAGGCGCTGGAGCGGATCCTCGCCGCCGCCCACCAGGCGCCGTCGGTCGGGCTGATGCAGCCGTGGCGGCTGATCGTCGTGCACGAGCTGGAGACGAAGCTGGCGCTGCGCCGCCTCGCCCAGCGCGAGCGGCTGCGCCAGGCCGACAAGTTCCCCGACCGCACCAGCCACTTCCTCGACCAGAAGATCGAGGGGATCGTCGAGGCGCCGCTGGGGATCTGCGTCTGCTGCGACCACGGCGAGGCCGGCGCCGAGGTGCTCGGCCGCGGCACGATCCCGGAGACCGACATCTACAGCGCCGCCTGCGCGATCGAGAACCTGTGGCTGGCGGCGCGTGCGGAGGGCTGGGGGGTGGGCTGGGTGAGCTTCTATCGCCCCGAGGACATGCGCAGTCTGCTTGGAATCCCCAGTCGTG
>DATIOB010000290.1:0-7734 GCA_035473605.1 Conexibacter sp. | reverse complement strand
CGACGTTGTCAGCTCGCGCGCCGCGGCGCCCGCGCCGGCGCGGACGCGCCCGTCGATCGTCGGGAAGGCGCCGCCGGCGTCGCCGTGCGTTCTCCAGCCGCCGGCGACCGCGCGCGAGGCGGCCGGCACGGCGCCGAGCCCGTCGGCGTTGACGAACAGCGGGAAGTCCTCCGGCGCGCCGCCCTGCGGGCCGAGACCGGGGACGAGCAGGAAGGCGTGCGGCATCAGCTCGCGCAGCACGCGTGCATCGTCGGGGTAGGTCAGCCCGGCGACGGCGCCGACGTTCGCGTAACCATGCTCGCCGCGGCGAGGCTCGCCCAGCTCGGCGACCATCCGCGCGACCTGCTCGTAGACGGCGCCGTCGGGCGTCTGCAGCCCCTGGATCCGGGCCGAGCCGGGGTTGGAGGTGCGCACCAGCACGAAGACGCCCTTGCCGTGGGCGTCGGCGACGCCGAGCATCGGCGCCAGCGACTCGGGTCCCAGGTAGGGGCTGAGCGTGACGGCGTCGGCGTCGTGCACCGGCAGCTCGCGCTCGCCGATCCGCATCCGCCCGAGCGCGGCGGCGGCGTAGGCGGCCATCGTCGAGCCGATGTCGCCGCGCTTGGCGTCCTCGATCACGAGCAGGCCGGCGGCGCGTGCGTGCGCGGTGACCTCCTCCAGCGCGTGCAGGCCGGCGGCGCCGAACGCCTCGAAGAAGGCCGACTGCGGTTTCACCGCGGGCGCGACGTCGGCGACGCCGTCGATCACGGCGCGGCAGAAGCGCGCGGCGGCGGCGGCCGCGCCGGCGAGGTCCTCGACGCCGTCGAGCAGCTCGGGCGGCAGCTGGCCCAGCTCGGGGTCGAGCCCGACGACGAGCAGGCTGCGGGTCTGCTCGATGCGCGCGATCAGACGGTCGGCGAAGTGGTCGGTGCTCATCGCGGGCGAGTCTAGTGACCGCTGCGCGCCAACCTCCGCTCCGGTTTGCGGTGCTCCCGTAGGCTGCGACGGTCCCTGCCCGCCCTTGCCCCCGGAGGACAGCACATGAAGGTGATCGGAGTCGGCTTCGGCCGCACCGCGACGATGTCGCTCAAGCAGGCGCTCGCCGACCTCGGCGCAGGTCCCTGCTTCCACATGATCGACCTGATCGTCGGTGAGAGACGCGCGCGCGACCTGCCCTACTGGGTCCAGATCGCCGACGGCTCGCCGGTCGACTGGCATGAGGTCTTCGACGGCTGGGAGTCGACCGTCGACTGGCCGGCGGCGTCGAAGTGGCGCGAGATCACCGCCGCCTTCCCGGACGTGCCGGTGCTGCTCAACGTGCGCGACTTCGACGGCTGGTACAAGAGCGTCGAGAACACGATCCTGGCGGTGAAGCTGGCCGCGCGCGCCGGCGAGCTGGAGCCGGACGCCAACCGCGAGCAGCCGCTGCCGGAGCTGTGGGGCGTGATCGAGAGACTGATCTGGGAGGGCGACTTCGAGGGCCGCTTCGAGGATCGCGACTGGGTGCGGACGATGTACGACGCGCGCATAGAGGAGATCCGCGCGACGATCCCGCCCGAGCGGCTGACGGTCTGGAACATCGGCGACGGCTGGGAGCCGCTGGCGCGGATGCTCGACGTCCCGGTGCCGAGCGAGCCGTTCCCGCGCCTGCACGACACGAACGAGTTCCGCACCGAATTCGGGCTGCCGGCGCTCGCCTGAGCGGCGGCCGGCGGCAGGCGACGGGGCAGGGGGCGGACTACGCCTCCTGCTCCTCCGGATCCTCGTCCTGCTCGGGGTCGACCTCGGCGACGGCGTCGGTGAGCACTCTGCGCACCGGCAGGCGCGCGGAGACCGCGTCACGACGCTGACGGACGACTCTGGCGGCCTCGCCGATCACGGTGCGCTCGGCGGCCGACATCGACGGCCACCGCTCGCGCAGCTCGGTGAGGATGTCGTCGGCGCGGTCGAGCGCGTCGCGCGCCGCCTGCGGCATCTCGTCTTCGAGCGCCGTCTCGGCGGCGCTCACCTCGACCCCCGCGTCGGCGGTCAGCTTCAGCAACTGGTCCATCAGCCGCAGGCTACCCGTCGCGTCAGGCGGCCAGCTTCGCGATCGAGGCTTCGAGCGCCTCCATCAGGTCGGGCGAGGCTCTCTCGCTCGGCGCGTCGCGTCTGGGGGCGGCGATCTTCTCGCCGCTGGCCTTGCGCTCGATCGTTCTTCTGAGCCGCGCGCGATGGCGGTCTCTCCAGCTCGCCGGGTCGAAGTCGCCGCTCATCGACTCGATCAGCCTGACCGCCTCTCTCAGCGCTCTCGGCTTCGGTCTCGCGCTCGCGCCGCTGGGGGCGCCGACGCCGTCGGCGCTGCGCAGCTCGTCGTGGAAGCGCATCGTCGAGAGCACCAGCAGCGGGCCGTCGGCGCGGATCGCGGCGAGGTACTGCTTCGAGCGCAGCACGAACCGCCCGATCGCGACCTTCTCGCCGTCGGCCATCACGCCGTGCAGCAGCAGGTAGGCGCGCGTCGTGCCCTCCGAACCGCCGCGCGCCGGCAGCAGCACGTAGGGATGGTCGAGCAGCGCGGGGTCGAGCTCCTCCAGCGCGGAGAACTGCTCGACGTCGATCGTGCGCGTGCGGCGCGGCGCGGCCGCCTCCAGCTCCTCGTCGCTCAGCACCACCTCGCGCCCGTCCTCCAGCTCGTAGCCGTGCGCGACGTCCTCCCAGTCGACCTCTCTGTCCTCCTTGGTGCAGAAGCGGTGGACCTCGATCGGGCTGCCGGTTCTCTCGTTCAGCTGCGTGAAGTGGAGCTGGCGGTCGCGCACGGCGCTGTGCAGCTCGACCGGGACGTTGACGAGGCCGAAGGAGAGCGAGCCGCTCCAGAGCGGGCGCGCCATCAGGATCTTCTCGCTCTCGCGCGTCTGCGTCTGGCGCCTCTCGCTCTGGCGCCGCTTCTCGCTCTCGGGCTCGCCCGTCTCGGCGCGTGCCCACCGCGCGCGCGTCTTCTCGCGCTGCCGGACGGATGCTCCCCGCGTGTCCGTCTTCTGCGTCTCGAGACCGCTTCGAGCGTCGCCTCCAGCGCGGCGGAGAGGTCGTCGGGCGCCTGCGCGGGCTCGTCGTCGGGCGGCTCGATCGCCTCGCCCTGGGCCTTGCGCTCGATCAGCTTCAGCAGCGCGGCGCGGTGGTCGTCGTCGAAGTCGCTCGCGTCGAATCTGACCGTCAGCCGCTGCACCAGCGTCGCCGCCATCTCCGTCTCTCTTCTCGACGGCGCTCTCACGCTCCCGGGTCGGTCGAACGACTCCGGATCGACGACCTCGTCGGGGAAGCGCATCGTCGAGAGCCCGAGCACGCCGTCGTCCAGCGGCCGCAGCGCGACCAGCCGCTCGCGCGTGCGCAGCACGATCCGGCCGATCCCGACGCGGCCGCTCTTGGCGAGCGCGTCGCGCAGCAGCCGGTAGCCGTCCTCGGAGCCGTCGCGCGGGCCGAGGAAGTACGGCATGTCGTAGAAGACCGGGTCGACCTGCTCGATCGGCACGAACTGCTCGATCTCGGCGAGCTTGCCGTGTCTGCCGTCGACGCCGCGCAGCTCGTCGTCGCTCAGCACGACGTACTCGCCGTCGCCGACCTCGAACCCTCTGACGATCCGCTCGTACGGCACCACTCTGCCGGTGCCGGGGTCGACGCGCCGGTGCTCCAGTCGCGCGCCGTCCTTCGCGTGCACCTCGTGGAAGTGGACGGACTGGTCCTGCACCGCGCCGAACAGCTTCACCGGCACGCGCAGCTCGCCGACGGCGAGGCAGCCGTTCCAGATCGAGCGGGGCATGTCAGGAGCGGTACCCCGCTCGCGCGGCGGCTAGTCGATCGGCGTGAAGACCGCCAGCTGCCGCGAGTGGGCCAGCAGCGTGCCGTCGCCGAGGAACAGCAGGCCGTCCTCCTCGATCAGCCCGGAGCTGGCGGCCGAGCTGCGGTACCAGCCGAGCACCGCCTGGTCGGGCAGGCCCTGCGGCGGCAGGTCGGCGCGGAAGTGGATCGTCAGGTCGATCGTCGGCGCGACGGCGGGGCGGTCGAGCGGCTCGAAGCCGGGCGGCCACCAGACGTCGGAGCAGAGCGCGACGTAGGCGGCGTCGACGACGTGCGGCTCCGGCAGCGTGATCCAGCCGCCGGCCTGCGGCGCCTCGCCGTCCTTCGGCGCCCGCCCGCTGAAGGGGATCCCGCCGAAGCGCGGCGCGAGCTGGACGCGATGGGAGATCGCGGGCGCCTGCTCGTGCGTCTGCAGCCAGTGGGCGTCGTCGTCGCGGCGCCACCTGTCGGGCGCCAGCAGCGGCGCCTCGCGCGGTGGGGCGGGGGCGACCGCCGGCGGCGCCGGCAGCCAGGTGCCGGCGGCCGGCAGGTCCGGTATCGCGAGCGCGGCGAGCGCCGTCAGGACCTCCTTGCCGCCCTGCGTCGCGGTCACGCGCACGTTCGCGATCCGGCGGCCGCTGCGCAGCAGCTCGACGGTCAGCTCGAGCGGACCGGCGCCGGCCGGGCGCAGGTAGTGGATCGTCAGCGAGCGCAGCCGCCGCTCGCCGTCCGGATCGGCGTGGGCGAGGATCGCGCGCACGACGATCGCGGCGAGGTAGCCGCCGTTGGCCGCGGTCGGCGCGGCCCAGCCGAGGTCGACGTCGGCGCTGAAGCGGCCGTCGCCGAGGGCGGTCACGGCGGTCGCGTCGTCGAAGCCGCGGGCCGGGGTCAAGCTGCTCATCGGCCGAAAGCTACCAACTAGGATGGCCGTCTTAGTCCACCTGCGGGGAGATGCGATGAGCGAGACGTTGATCACCACGGAGCGGCGCGGGCACGTCTTCCTGATCGGCCTGAACCGGCCGCAGAAGCGCAACGCCTTCACGCTGGAGATGCTCAACCAGCTGGCGCTCGCGGTCGGCGAGCTGGAGGCCGATCCGGAGCTGTGGGCCGGGGTCCTGTTCGCGCACGGCGACCACTTCACCGCCGGGCTCGACCTCGGCGACGTCGCGCCGGAGATGCAGAGCAATGGCGAGCTGTCGGTCCCGGAGGGCGGTCGGCAGCCGTGGCGGCTCGACGGCGAGACGTACACGACACCGCTCGTGACGGCCGTGCAGGGCTGGTGCATCACGCTCGGGATCGAGCTGCTGCTCGCCTCCGACATCCGCATCGCCGCCTCGAACACGCGCTTCACGCAGCTCGAGGTGCAGCGCGGGATCTATCCCTTCGGCGGCGCGACGATCCGAATGCCGCGCGAGGCCGGCTGGGGCAACGCGATGCGCTGGCTGCTGACCGGCGACGAGTTCGACGCCGCCGAGGCGTACCGCATCGGGCTCGTGCAGGAGGTCGTCGAGCCGGGCCAGCAGGTCGAGCGCGCGATCGCGCTCGCGGAGCGGATCGCGACCGTCGCCGCGCCGCTTGGCGTGCGCGCGACGCTCGCCTCCGCGCAGGCCGCGATCCCGCAGGCCGAGCGCGAGGCCGCGACGCGCCTCCAGCTCGACGCGATCCCGCTGATGAACAGCGCCGACGGCGCCGAGGGTCTGCACTCGTTCGTCGAGCGCCGTGCCGCGAGGTTCGCCGGGCGGTAGCCGGGGTAACCGCCGGCCATGGACCTGACCTTCGCGCCGGACGAGCTGGCCTTCCGCGACGAGCTGCGGGGCTGGATCGCCGCCCACCATCCGGGCGCCGAGCCGGCGGGGGAGGAGGAGTCGTTCGCCTGGCGCGTCGGCTGGCAGAGAGCGCTCGCGGAGGGCGGCTGGGCGGCCGTCCACTGGCCGCCCGACTACGGCGGCCGCGGCGCCACGCTGGTCGAGTCGGCGATCTTCAACGAGGAGCTGGCGCGCGCCCGCGCGCCGCAGCCGGCGAACGTGCTCGGCCTGCTGCTCGGCGGCCCGACGTTGATGGTCCACGGCACGCCCGAGCAGCAGGAGCGCTTCCTGCCGGGGATCGTCAGCGCGGAGGAGATCTGGTGCCAGGGCTTCGCCGAGCCCGACGCCGGCTCCGACCTCGCGGCGCTGAAGACGCGCGCGGTGAAGGTCGACGGCGGCTGGCGCGTCACCGGCCAGAAGGTCTGGACCAGCTTCGCCCACCACGCGACCTGGTGCATGCTCGTCGCGCGCAGCGACCAGGAGGCGGCCAAGCACAAGGGCCTCACGTACTTCCTGATGGACATGCGCGAGCCGGGCGTGACCGTTCGCCCGCTGCGCCAGATCACCGGCGCGGCCGAGTTCAACGAGCTGTTCCTCGAAGAGGTCTTCATCCCCGACGAGAACGTGGTCGGGGCGGTCGGCAACGGCTGGGCGGTCGCGCTGACGACGTTGATGAACGAGCGCGCCGGGCTCGCCTTCGGCCTTCAGGTCGCGCTCAAGGTGCTGCTCGACGAGCTGACCGCGGCCGCCGCCGCGCGCGGGCTGCTCGACGATCCCGCCGTCGCCGAGCGGCTCGGCGAGCTGCACATGCGCTGCGAGATCCTGCGCCTGACCGCCTACCGCGGCTTGACCGCGCAGATGAAGTACGGCCAGCCCGGTCCGGAGGGCTCGCTGACGAAGTGGATGTGGTCGGACACCAACCAGCGCGCGACCGAGTTGGCCGTCGAGCTGCTCGGTCCGGAGGCGCTGGCGACCGACTCGCGCTGGTCGTTCGAGCTGCTGCGCGCCCGTGGCAACACGATCGAGGGCGGCACGACCGAGATCCTCAAGAACATCGTCGCCGAGCGCGTGCTCGGCCTTCCGCGGCTGCGCTAGGAGCCTCGCGTGCACTTCGATTTCACCGACGACCAGCGCGAGATCAAGCGGACCGCGAGAGAGCTGCTGGCGGCGCGCTCGTCGCTGGAGCGGGTGCGCGCGGTCGCCGAAGGCGATGGGATCTACGACGCCGCGCTGTGGGAGGAGCTGGTCGGGCTCGGCTGGACCGGGATCGCGCTGCCGGAGGAGCACGGCGGCGTCGGCCTCGGCGTGCTGGAGCTGGCGATCGTGCTGGAGGAGCTGGGCTACGCCGCGACGCCCTCGCGCTTCCTCTCCAACGCGCTCGCCGCGCAGCTGATCCTCGGCGCCGGCAGCGACGAGCAGCGCGCGCGGCTGCTGCACGGGATCGCCGCCGGCGCGCAGACGGGAACGGTCGCCTTCGCGCGCGATGGCGTCGCCGAGCTGGTCCCGGACGCCGACAGCGCCCGCTGGATCGTGCTCGTGGAGGAGGGCGCGGCGCGGCTGTACGACGCCGCCACCGGCGAGGTGCGGATCGACCCGCGCGAGACGATCGACCCGACGCGCCGCTACGCCCGCGTGACGGTCGCCGACCACACCGCGGGGGAGCCGTTGGAGGGCGACGTCGCGGGCGGCCTCGACCGCGCCGAGACGGTGCTCGCCGCCGAGCTGACGGGACTCGCGCAGCGGGCGCTGGAGCTGACCGTCGCCTACGTGAAGGAGCGCAGACAGTTCGGCACGCCGATCGGGGCGTTCCAGGCCGTCTCGCACAGAGCGGCGCAGATGCTGCTGGAGAGCGAGGGCGCGCGCTCGGCGGTGTGGTTCGCGGCGTGGGCGGCCGACGCCGAGCCGGCGTCGCTGCCGCGCGCGGCGTCGATCGCGAAGGCGGCCGCCGCCGACGCCGGGCGCACCGTGACGGCGGCGGCGATTCAGCTGCACGGCGGGATCGGCTTCACCTGGGAGGCCGACGTCCACTGGCTCTACAAGCGCGCCCAGCTCGACGCCGCCCTGCTCGGCGGCGCGCGACGGCACCGGGCGGCGCTGGCGGGGTTGGCAGCGGCGCGCGTGGCCGGCACGTAGACAGGAA
>DATIOB010000289.1:0-13008 GCA_035473605.1 Conexibacter sp. | reverse complement strand
GCCGAACGCCGAGGGCGCGGTGGCGTCGTTCACGACGCTGAACGTCACCCGCGAGGGCGCGGTCGTCGTCGTGACGCTCGACCGCCCGCAGCGGCGCAACGCGCTCGACGCGACGATGCTGAGCGAGCTGACCGCCCTGTGGGGCGGCCACGAGCTGCTCGACGGCGCCCGCTGCGTCGTCGTGACCGGCGCCGGCCCCGGCTTCTGCGCCGGCGCCGACGTCGACCTGCTGGCGAGCGACCGCGAGCCGGTCGCCCTGGTCGAAGACGAGCTGGCCTTCCTGCCCGGCCGGCGGATCGAGATCCCCGTGATCGCGGCGATCAACGGCGTCTGCGCCGGCGGCGGCCTGCACTTCGTCGCCGACGCCGACATCGTGCTCGCCAGCGACGCCGCCTCGTTCCTCGATCCGCACGTCTCGGTCGGCCAGGTGACGGCGCTGGAGCCACTGACGCTGCGGCTGCGGATGCGACCCGACGCGCTGATGCGGATGGTCCTGCTCGGCCGCGACGAGCGGCTCGACGCTGCCGCGGCGCAGGCGGCCGGGATCGTCTCGGAGGTCGTCGCACCCGACGCGCTGCTGCCGCGCGCGCTGGAGCTGGCCGGTCGCGTCGCGGCGGGCTCGCCGGAGGCGATCCGCATCTCGCGCGCCGCCCTGCGCAGATTCGAGGACGAGCTGCTGGAGCGCCACCTGCAGGCCGGCTGGGAGGCGATCCACGCGCACTGGGCCCACCCCGACGCCGCCGAGGGGCCAGCCGCCTTCCAAGAGCGCCGCGAGCCGCGCTGGGTGCAGCGATGAGCGCCCCGCTCGCCGTGATCGCCGGCGCCTCCTCCGGGATCGGCGCCGCGACCGCGCGCCGGCTCGCCGCCGACGGCTGGCGCGTCCACGTCGCCGCGCGGCGCGAGCAGCCGCTGCGCGCGCTCGCGCAGGAGATCGGCGGCAGCTGCACCGTCGCCGACCTCTCACAAGCCGACGACGCGCGCCGCCTCTCCGACGACGTCGCCGCGCTCGGCGGCCCGGCGAAGCTCGCGATCTACGCCGCCGGCGTGCTGGAGCCGGCCGAGATCGCCGGCCATCCGCTCGACCTTTGGGAGCGGACGATCGCCGTCAACCTGACCGGCGGCCTCCTCTTCGCGCAGGCGCTCCTCCCCCACCTCACCGCCGGCAGCCGGGTCGTCTTCACCTCGTCGGTGAGCGCGCGCAAGGGCGCCCGCGGCCTCGCCGCCTACGCCGCCTCCAAGAGTGGCCTCGACCGCCTCGCCGAGACGCTGCAGGCCGAGCACGAGCAGGACGGGATCGGCGTCCACGTGCTGGCGCTCGGCCCCGTCGCGACGCCGATGCTCGACCGGCCGGGAGTCTCGCCGTTCCAGCTCGACCCCGAGCAGGTCGCCGAGGTGATCGCCCAGCTCGCGGCGCTGCCGCCCGACCTGGTGATGCGCGACCTGCAGCTGCGCGCCGTCACGAAGGGCCCGTTCGCGACCCGCCGGCCGGGCGGACGAGACGAATGACCAACCCCCGGAGCGACGCCGGGCGAAATGATATGGTCCTTTATCGAACGATGCTCGCAGAGGGACCATCAGGGGGGCGCTCATGAGGGACGCGCCATCGCAGATCCGCACGCAGCGCACCGGTGAGCTGGTCGCGGCGAAGCTGCGCAAGCGGATCATCACCGGCGACCTGCGCGACGGCGACGAGATCCCGCCCGAGCCCGAGCTGCTGGCCGAGTTCGGCGTCAGCCGCCCGAGCATCCGCGACGCCTTCCGCATCCTCGAGACCGAGGGCCTGATCCGCATCCGCCGCGGCCGCTTCGGCGGCGCGACCGTGCTGCGCCCCAACGCCGCGAGCGCCGCGTACCACCTCGGCCTCGTGATGCAGGCCGAGGGGACGACGATGGCCGACCTGGCCGAGGCGCGCGGCATGCTGGAGCCGCTCTGCGCCGCGCTCTGCGCCAACCACCCCGAGCGCGAGCGGATCGCCGACGAGCTGGACGCCGTGATCGCCAGCTCCGACCCCTCCGCCGGCGGCTCGGCCGACTTCACCGTCGAGGCGCTGCGCTTCCACACCGCGATCGTCGACCGCTGCGGCAGCACGACGCTGCGGCTGCTCGCCGGTGCGCTCGAGAGCGTGTGGGGATCGCAGGAGCGGCGCTGGGCGCTGGAGGCGCGCAACGCCGGCCGTTACCCGAGCGTCGAGGACCAGCGCGCCGTCAACCGAGCCCATCGCGCCGTCGTCAGGCACATCCGCGCCGGCAGAGGCGAGCAGGCGCAGAGAGCGATGGCCGCCCACCTGCACACCTCGCAGACGTACGTCTCCCCCGGCGAGATCCCGGTCGACGTCGTCACGCAGCCGGCCGGCTGAAGCGGCAGCCGCCGTCCGCCGTCGGGTGGGCGTCGACGAGCCCTTCGTCGAGCAGCAGCTCCAGCCGCGCGAGCAGCTCCAGCATGCCGAGGAAGGCGCGCTGCGGCGAGAGCCCCGGATGGCTGCGCCCGACCAGCTCGAAGAGCGTGCGCGGCGTCGCCTCGAGCCTCTGCAGCAGCCGCAGCGCCCGCCGCCGCTGCCCGTCGAGCTGCGCGCGCGCATGCGCGCCGACGTCGGTGAACGGCCGCCCGTGGCCCGGCAGCCCGAGCCCCGCCGGCGCCGCCGTCGCGGTCGCCTCCAGCGACGTGCGCAGCCGCCGCGCCGGCGCGAGGTCCTCGCGCCAGTCGCCGGCCGGCCCCGGGACGAGGTACGGCGTCGTGCGCGCATCCGGCATCAGGTGATCGCCGGTCAGCTGGAGGTCGTGGCCGGAGTCGTGGAAGACGGTGTCGGTCGGCGAATGGCCGGGCCGCAGCGTCGCGCGCAGCGTGCGGTCGCGCAGGCGCAGCCGCTCCCCCTCGCGCAGCACGACGGAGGGCCGCGGGACGCTGCCGAGCATCCGCATCATCTCCATCCGCGCCTCGAAGGCGGCGACCACCGGCGGCGGCGCGCCGTGCGCGACGAGGCGGGCGGCGGTCCAGGCGTCGTCGGCCTCCAACGAGCCCGGCAGCCCGGCCAGCCAGGCGGCGAGCCGCTCGTGGCAGGCGATGTCGGCGCCGGCCCGCCGCGCGACCGTCTCGGCGAGGCCGATGTGGTCGACGTGCTCGTGCGTCAGCAGCACGAGGTCGATCTCCTCCAGCGCGTAGCCGAGGCGGCGCAGGCCGACCTCCAGCGCGTCGAGCGTCCCGCCCCAGTTGAGGCCGCAGTCGACGAGCGTCAGCGGCCGGTCGACGATCAGCCAGCAGTTGACGCTGGCGACCATCGGCGTCGGCAGCGCGATCCGGTGGACGCCGCGCTGCATCGCGTGCAGGTCGGCGTCCACCGGCGCGACGGACTACCCGGCCGCTCTGGCCGGCGGCACCTGGCCGTGGTCGTCGAGTCTGTCGGGCAGCGCGAGCGCGAAGTCGCCCGGCGGCAGGCCGGAGAAGTTCTTCTCGGCCGTGTACGGGTACTCGCTCAGCATCACCCACTGCGGATCGCTCGGCGGCGTCTCGGAGAAGCCGCGCAGCGCGTCGCGCATCGCGTCGGCGTCGACCGATCTGGCCGCTCTCGCCGCCGCGTCGGCGACCATCAGCGCGTCGTAGCCGCCGGCGTAGAGGTTGGAGGCGACTCTCAGCTCGCCGTCGGCCGCTCTCACGATCGCCGGCAGCGCTGTCTGCTCGTACAGCTCCGGCACGGGCTCGGCGCCTCTGACGCCGACGCCCCACTGCCACATGACGACGTCTCTGAGCGCGTCGGGGCCGACGAGCGCGGCGACGTTGGAGCCGCCGAAGCCGGTCCCGCCGACGACCGGGATGTCCCAGCCGAGCTGCTGGCGGCTCTCGAGCACCTTGCCGATCGCCGCGCCCTGGCCCTCGATGAAGAGCGCGTCGGGGTTCGTGCCGCGCAGTCTGCGCAGCTGCGGCCCGGCGTCGAGCGCGTCGGGCGCGAAGTTCTCGATCTGCGTGATCTCGATCCCGGCCTCCGGGAAGGTCTCCTCGACCGCCTTCTGCACGGCCTCGCCGTAGGCGTCGTTGGAGAGCAGCACGGCGACTCTTCTGTAGCCGAGCTGCACCATCTGCTCGGCGACCGCTCTCTGCGAGTCGGCCGGCGCCGGGCCCATCACGAAGTTGTAGCCGCAGCGGTCGAGGTCGCCGATGTCGGACGACGCGGTGATCCCGAGCGCGAGCACTCTCTGCTGCATCAGCAGCGGGCAGAGCGCCAGCGTCACGTTGCTGGTCGACCCGGGCCAGACGAGGTCGGGCTTGTCGCCGCCGGTCAGCTTGCGCTGCAGCAGCGAGACCGCCTGCGTCGGGTCCGAGCCGTCGTCGTTTATGTCCAGCTCGACTCTGCGGCCGTCGATCCCGCCTCTGGCGTTGAGGACCTCCGCGGCGGCTTCGAGGCCGTGCTGCTCGGCGATCCCGATCCCGGCCAGCGGGCCGCTCAGCGAGAGGCTCGCGTAGACGCGGTAGGGGTCTCCGCCGCCTCCGCTGGTGCTGGCCGAATCGCCGCCGTCGTCGTCACTGCCGCAGCCGGCGAAGACGAGCGCGGCGATCGCCGCACCGGTGGCCAACCCACCCGTGATCCTTCCCATCATCCCTCTCCTCCTCCTCGTCAAGTGCGACCGCCGTCGGCGGCCGCTCCCAAGTAGATGTGGTCGAGCAGGCGCTGCTTGTCGGCGCTGCGGAAGCCCTCCTGCTCCGCGCAGCGGCCGAGCCGCAGCACGTAGACGCGCGAGGCGACGCGCAGCGCCTGGTGGACCGCCTGCTCGACGAGCAGCACGGCGAGGCCGCGGCTCGCGATCGTCGCGACGCGGTCCATCACCTCGGCGACCAGTCTCGGCGCCAGCCCCGCGGACGGCTCGTCGAGCATCAGCACGCTCGGGCCGGCCATCAGTGCCTGGCCGATCGCCAGCATCTGCTGCTGGCCGCCGCTGAGCGAGCCGGCCGGGTCGTGCCGCTTCTCGGCGAGCACTCCGAACAGCTCGTAGACGTCCTGCTCGCGCGCGGCGAACTCGGCCTTCGCCAGCCGCGGCGTCGCGACGACGAGGTTGTCGCGCACCGACAGCGCGCGGAAGACGCGCTTGTTCTCCTGCACGAGCGCCAGCCCGCGGCGGGCGCGCACGTGCGGGCGCAGGCCGCCGATCGGCCTGTCGCCGAGCAGGATCTCGCCGGCGAAGACGTCGACGAGCCCGGCGACCGATCCCAGCAGCGTCGTCTTGCCGGCGCCGTTGCCGCCGAGGACGGTGACGATCTCGCCGGCGCGGACCTCGATGTCGACGTCGTGGACGGCCTGGATCTCGCCGTAGCCGGCGGTCAGCCCGCGCACGCGCAGGAGCGGTTCGGCGGTCATGCGATCACCTGGTCCTCGTCGGTCGTCTCGGCGCCGAGGTAGACGCTGAGCACCTCGGGGTCGTTGGCGACCTGCTCCGGCGGACCGGACGCGATCATGCGCCCGGAGGCGAGCACGAAGACGGTGTCGGCGTTGCCGAGGACGAGGTCCATGTTGTGCTCGACCAGCAGCACCGTCGTGCCCTCGCCGGCGAGCCGCCGCAGCAGGTGGCCGAGCCGCTCCGTCTCGTCGGGGCTGAGGCCGGAGGCCGGCTCGTCGAGCAGCAGCAGCGCCGGGCGCATCGCGACCGCGCGCGCGATCTCCAGCAGCCGCTTTCTGCCGAGCGGCAGGTCGAGCGCCTGCTCCTCGGCGACCTCGCCGAGGCCGAGCTCGTCGAGCACGTCGGCGGCGCGGGCGGCGATCGCGCGCTCCTCCGCACGCCAGCGCGGCAGCCGCAGGACGGTGCCCAGGAGACCGGAGCGGCGCCCCGCGAAGGCCGCGACCGAGACCGCCTCGCGGACGGTCAGCCCGGCCGGGACGCTCGGCGTCTGGAAGGTCCGCCCGACGCCGCTGCGGGCGATCGTCGCGCTCGCGCGGCCGGCCAGCTCACTGTCGCCGAGCGTGACCGAGCCCTCGTCGAGGCGGACGAAGCCGGAGACCGAGTTGAGCAGCGTCGTCTTGCCGGAGCCGTTGGGGCCGATCAGCGCGGTGACCGCGCCGGGCGCCGCCGTCAGCTCGACGCCGCCGAGCGCCTGGTTGCCGCCGAAGCGCTTTGAGGCGCCGCGGACTCTCAGCGCGGCCGGCTGCTCCGGGCCGAGCGCCGCAGCCGCGCGCTCGCCGCGCTCGCCGGCGTCGACCAGGTACGGCGTGCGCCAGCGCGGGAGGCGCTCGATCGCGGTGCCGACCAGGCCGCGCGGCAGCAGGATCGCCGCCAGCACGAGGAAGGCGCCGTAGCCGAGCAGCGTGTAGCTCTGCAGGCTCAGCGTCTCCTGCTGGGCGTAGACGAGGATCAGCGCGCCCAGCAGCGGCCCGTAGAGCGTCCGCTGGCCGCCGAGGATCACCGCCGCGAGCACGAGGATCACCGTGTCGAAGCCGAACGCCTCGTACGTGACGAGCCCGTCGAGCGTCGCGATCAGCACGCCGGCGAGCGCGGCCGGCACGGCGCTGAGCAGGTAGCAGACGAGCTTCAGCCGGTAGGGCGAGACGCCGACCGACTGCAGCTGGACCTCGTCGTGGCGCAGCACGGCGAGGATGCGGCCGTAGGCGGAGTAGACGAAGGCGCGCTGGAACAGCAGCCACAGGAACAGCAGCACGACCGCGGCGCGGTAGAGGTCGGCCGTCTCCAGCGGCGTGCCGCCGAGCGAGATCCGCGGGATCCCGACGAGGCCGGCGAGGCCGCCGGTCTTCTCCGGCCACAGGTCGACGAGCGACGGCATCAGCTCGACGAGGAAGAAGGAGGTGATCACCAGCGCCCAGCGCGACAGCCGCAGGCCGGGGATGCCGGTGATCAGCGCGGCGAGCACGGCGACGGCGATGCCGGCCGCGAGCAGCGCGAAGAGGTTGGTCGAGGTGCCCTCGACGGCGAGGATGCCGGTGACGTACGCCGCCGCGCCGTAGAAGAAGACGTGGCCGAGCGCGAGCTGCCCCGCGTAGCCCATCATCAGGTTCAGGCCGAGCGCGACGAGGCCCATCACCATCGTCATCATCAGCGTCCGGACGGTCGCCTCCGAGAACAGCTCGGGGCCGAAGAAGGCGAGCACGAAGCAGGCCGCCAGCAGCCCGCTGCGCACGGCTGGGCCGGGCCGCCATGTGCTTCTCGCGGCAATCCGCAGCGCGCTCATACCTGCCGCCCTTCCGGTGGACCGAAGACACCGCGCGGCAGCACCAGCAGCACCGCGATCAGCATCACGAAGACGAGGATCGGCTCGTACTCGGCGCCGATCCACTGCGCGCCGTAGGTCTCGACGAGACCGATCGACCAGCCGCCGAGCAGCGCGCCGCGGATCGAGCCGAAGCCGCCGATCGCCATCGCGACGAACGCCTTGATCACCAGCAGCGAGCCGAGGTCGGCGCGCGCGAAGGTGAGCGGCAGCACGATCAGGCCGGCGATCCCGGCGAGCACGCCGGCGATCGCGAACGAGGCGACCGCGACGCGGCGGGTGTCGATCCCGCGCACCTCGGCGGCGTCGGCGTCGGCGGCGGTCGCGCGGAAGATCTTGCCCAGGCGCGTCAGCCCGTACCAGAGGTCGAGGCCGACGGTGGCGGCGATCGCCGAGCCGATCGCGACGAAGGCGGCGACCTTGACCGAGCCGTCGCCGAGCCAGACGAGGTCGTCGAGCGTGGGGATGCGGGCGCCGACCGGCTCCGAGCCCCAGATCAGCTGCGCGCCGGCCTCGATCATGACGAAGGCGCCGACGGTGCTGACGAGCCAGATCTCGCCCTCTCTCGGTGCGCGCGAGGTGACCGGCAGCACCGAGACGTAGTACTGGACGCCCGTGATGACGAGGCCGGCGACGGCGCAGAGCAGCAGCGTCGGCAGCAGCCCCAGCCCCCACTCCGACAGCGCCGAGTAGGCGATCAGCGACGCGACCGCGATCACTCCGCCCTGGGCGAAGTTGAACATGTTGGTCGTCAGGTAGATCACGTTGTAGGCCAACGCGACCAACGCGTAGACGGAGCCGATCGCGAGCGCGGTGACGAGCAGGCTCATGGGCTGCTCACCCCCACGGGATGCCGCGTGGCTCCGTGGTCCTCCCTCCGGAACATGATTTGAATCATACATATGATTCGACTGATGTGCATATTTTTCCTCATGTCGCCCCAGCGCCCTAGGGGCGCGTCAGCCCGCCGCTGACGGAGACGATCTGGCCGGAGATGAAGCCGGCCGGCTCGGAGCAGAAGAAGGCGATCGCCGCCGCGACGTCGGCGGGCACGGCGATCCGCCGCAGCGGGATCGCGCGCGCGATCCGCTCGACCACCGCGGCCCCGTCCTCGGCGTCGGCCGTCGCGCCGAGCAGCGGCGTGTCGGTCGGCCCCGGCGAGACGGTGTTGACGGTGATCTGATGGCGCGCCAGCTCCAGCGTCAGCGCGCGCGTGAGCGCGATCACGCCGCCCTTCGCGGCGGCGTAGGCGGCGATGTTCGACATCCCCGACAGCGCCCCGTCGGAGGCGACGTTGACGATCCGGCCGGAGCCGAAGCGGACCAGCTCGGACAGCGCCTCGCGCGCGACCCGCAGCGGGCCCTCGAGGTTGACCGCCAGCGTCGCGCGCACGAACGCGTCGTCGCTGTCGGCGAGCGGGCGCGGCTCCATCCAGCCGGCGTTGTTGACGACGCCGCCGAGGCCGCCGAGCCGCTCGGCGCCGCGCGCGATGCCCGCGCGGACCGAGTCGAGGCTCGTCACGTCCAGCTCCAGCGCGACGGTCGGCGGGCGCCCCTGCGGCAGCGCGGCGGCGACCCGCTCGGCGGCCGCGAGGTCGCGGTCGGCGAGCGCGACGGGGTGGCCGGCGGCCGTGAGCTGGTCGACGACGGCGGCCCCGATGCCGCCGCCCGCGCCGGTGACGAGGATCGGCCGCGCCATCAGGCGGCCGCCACGCGACGGTCGCCGACGGCGGTGAACCACCACGTCGCACGCTCCTGCGCGAGCGCGTCGCTGCGCGACATCCGCGGCTCGCGCCCCGCCGCCTCGTCGCGCCCGCTCTGCTCGAGCGCCGCGCGCAGCGCCGCCGCCGCGTCCTCGACCCGCTCGGCCTCGATCTCGTAGAGCGCGAGGTAGCGGTGCGGCGCCGCGGCCGAGAAGGCGGTCGGGACGAACGCGAACCGCTGCGCGGCGGCGAAGCCGTCGAGCGCGAGCACGTCGGCGAGGTGGCGGTCGCCGTACCACGCGTTGTACTCGTCCTCGCGACCGGGCACGGGATCGGACATGACGACGAAGCAGTGCTTGGGCACGGGGCTCTCTCCTCGCTCGGCGTTCTCCTCAACTGCGTTGACGAGAATACATATAGATCATTTATCCGTCGAGTTCGTCGGCGCTCGCCGCGGGGATCACGAGCGAGATCAGCGCGCCGAGCAGGGCGGCGCCGGCGCAGATCGCGAACAGCGTTCTGTAGGCGCCGAGCGACGGCAGCTCGCTGCCGGCCAGGCTGATCGTCATCGAGGCGAGCAGGGTGCCGCCGATCGCGCTCGCGAGCGAGCTGCCGACGGTGCGCGAGAGCGCGTTGAGGCCGTTGGCGGCGGCGAGCTGGGACGTGCGCGCGCCGAGCAGGATCAGGCTCGGCATCGCGGCGTAGGCGATCCCGGTGCCGGCGCCGGCGATCGTCGTGCCGAGGAGGATCTCGAAGTAGCTGTCGACGAAGACGATGCGGAAGAGGAAGCCGAGCGCGACGATCGAGGCGCCGAGCGCGAGCGTGACCTTCGGCCCGAAGCGGGTCGAGAGCTTCGCCGAGACCGGCGAGAGCAGCAGCATCATCACGCCGGAGGGCAGCATCGCGAGGCCGCCTTCGAGCACCGAGGAACCGAAGCCGTAGCCGGCCTCCGGCGGCGCCTGCACGAACGAGGCCGTCCCGATCAGCGAGGCGAACAGCGCGAAGCCGACGCAGATCGAGGCGACGTTGGTCAGCAGCAGCGCCGGCCGCGCGTTGGCGACGACGTCGATCAGCGGCGACTTCACGCGCTTCTCCACGAGCACGAAGACGACGAGGCCGACGACCGCCGCGGCCAGCAGCCCGATCGTGCGCGCGTCGCCCCAGCCCCACGAGTTCGCCTGCGAGAGCGGCAGCAGCAGGCTCACGAGCGTCGCCCCCAGCAGCACGCTGCCGCCGACGTCGAAGCGGCCGCTCGCGCGCCCGGCCGGCTCGGCGACGGCGAACAGCAGGCCGGCGATCGTGATCAGACCGCCGCCGGCGCAGATCCAGAAGAGCACGTGGTAGTCGGCCTGCTCGGCGATCAGCGCCGCCAGCGGCAGGCCGAGCGCGCCGCCGACGCCGAGCGTCGCGCTCACCAGCGCGATCCCCGTGCCGGCCCGCTCGCGCGGCAGGATCTGGCCGATCAGCGAGATCCCGAGCGGGATCGCCGCCGCCGCGAACCCGGTGATCGCGCGGCCGGCGATCATCACGGTGAGATCGCTCGTGAGCGCGCAGATCAGCGATCCGACCGTCAGCGAGCCGGCGGCGACGATCAGCATCAGCCGCTTGCCGTGGAGGTCGCCGAGACGACCGAAGACCGGCACCGCCACAGCAGCCGCCAGCAGCGTCGCCGTCAGCAGCCACTGCGTGCCGGCGGTCGAGCTGCCGAGGTCGGCCTGGATCGCCCCCATCACCGGCACCAGCAGCGTCTGCGTCAACGCGACGATCACCCCGCAGATCGCGATCACCGACAGCGCGGCGATCTGCTGCGGGGTCCAGCCGTCTGACGCGGTGGGAGCGGCGGCGCTGCCGCCCGGGGGTGCGAGGGGTTCTGTGCGGGCCATTGAAATCTCCTGGCAGTTTATGCCTCCAGGCAGAATATGCCACACTTGCTGGAGCGTCACGTCCTCGGCGCGAACGAGAATCGACCGCGATGCCGCCACCAGAGCCCACCGAACCCGCGTCGCGCGCTGACGCCGGCGAGCCGGCCTCGCCGATCGCGCCGGCCTCGCTGCGCGAGCGCAAGCGCGCCGCGGCGAAGGCGAGAGTCGTCGACGTCGCGATCGCGCTGTTCGCGCAGCACGGCTACAACGCCGTCTCGGTCGCGGAGATCTGCGCGGCCGCCGACGTCGCCCCGCGCAGCTTCTTCCGCTACTTCCCGGCGAAGGAGGACGTGCTGCTGGAGCCGATCCGCGAGATGGCCGACCGGATGCAGGCGGCGCTCGCCGACGCCCCGCCCCAGCAGTCGGATCGGGACGCGCTCGAAGGCGCGCTGCGCACGCTCGCGCGCTACATGCTCGACCACTGGGAGCGGCTCGCCCCCTACTTCCGCGTCGTGCAGGAGACGACCGCCGTGCGCGCCTCGCCGGTCGTGCAGCTGGCCGACCGCGAGCGCGCGATGGCCGACCAGCTCCACCGCCGCCACGGCGCCGGCGGCAGCGCCGACTGGCGGACGCGCCTGCTCGTCGCCCGCGGCGTCGCCGCCTACCGCGTCTGGCTCGACGAGCTGCGTGCGCGCGAGGTGGACGACCCGCTCGCCCACCTCGACGCGATCCTCACAGCGCCCTGATCAGGTCGGCCAGTAGATGCAGCCGAAGTAGAGCGCGTCGTTGTACGTCTGGATCGTGCCCGACGCGTAGCCGTCTCTGACCGAGGCGGCGACGGCGTGGCTCGGACAGGTGTTGACGCCCGGCACGAGCGTGAGCGTCGGGCTGTTGCCGGTGACGGTCGTTCTCAGCACGCCCGAGACCGCGATCCCGGTGCCGACGCGGGCGCTGCCGCTGCCGGTGCCGTTGGACGTGAACGACCCGCCGGTGGCGTTGCAGCCGTTGGTCGGGAACCACTCGCGCGTGCCGACCGAGATGCCGATCTGGAAGTAGGTCCGCGACCCGGTCCAGAAGGTGTTTCTCGTCATGCTCATCCCCGCCAGGCTGCGGCTCGCGACGCCCGGGCCGTCGGGCCCGGCGGTGCAGATCCACGGATCCGCTCCGAGCGCGGCGTTGGCGTTGTGCCCCGCGGCGACGATCGTGTTGCCGCTCACCTGCGACGCCTGCGCCACCGTCGGCGAGACCGCGAAGACGATCAGCGCCACGTCGGTCGCGTCGATCACGCTGTTGCCGGTGATCGTCGTGTCCTCGCAGCCGACGCTGATGCCGTCGGTCTGCCGCACGGAGAAGTAGTCGGCCGTGTAGGACTCGACGAGGTTGCCCGTCACCTCCATGTCGGTGCAGGGGAAGCCGTCGGCGGTGCCGAGCGCGCGGATGCTCGACGCGCCCGAGGGGTTGTCGACGCGGCTGCCGATCACGCCCGCTCTCGTGCCGCCGTGGACCTGCACGCTGTAGCGCTCGCGGTCGTAGGCGCTCTCCCGCGCCCGCGCGCCCGAGACCCACACGCGCTCCAGCCGCGCCCCCGGGTTGAGCACGACCGAGACGCCTCTCCAGCCGGGCTGGCGCACCAGCCGGCCCATGTTCGCGTAGTGGGCGAGGTCCGGCCCGCCGGTCGTCGTCAGCGTCACGCCGGCCTTCACGAACAGCGTCCCGGTCAGCCGCACGACCGCGCGCGGCGCCAGCGCCAGCGTGCCGCCGGCCGGGGTCGCGTCGATCGCCGCCTGCAGCGCCGCCTGCGTGCCCGAGAAGCCGCTGCCGCCCAGCGCCGCGGTCGGCGCGTCGTTGCCGCCCCAGCCGTAGCCCTGGTCGGCCGTGCAGATCGTCGACGCCATCGCTCTGAAGGCGGCGCTGTCGAACAGGTCCGTCACGAACGACGCGAAGGCATAGCCTCTGTCGAGTGCGGCGACGGCGTTGTCGTAGCCGACCTGGTCGGGCTCCGTGCTGAGGATCGCACGGTACGCCGTCAGCACCTTCGCCGCGTTCGCGTACCCCAGCCCGGCGTACTCGGGCGAGCCGAAGATCTGCTGCCCCTTCGTCTTCAACGTCGCCTGCGAGCAGCCGTTGACGTCGAAGAACGACATCGCGTCGGCCCAGCCGGCCTGGTCCGGGATCCTCCCGAGCGCCTCGGTGTAGAGCTTCGCGACGAACTGCGTCGGCTGCGCGGCCGCCGCCGTCGCG
>DATIOB010000288.1:0-14473 GCA_035473605.1 Conexibacter sp. | reverse complement strand
ATCGGCTCCTTCGGGATCATCGGCGGCTCGATCTCGGCCGCGACCGGCGCGGCGCTGGCGCTCTCGCGCCAGGGCGACGGCGGCGTCGCGGTCGCCTTCTTCGGCGAGGGCACGACCAACCACGGCTACTTCCACGAGTGCCTCAACTTCGCGGCGGTGCTGAGACTGCCGGTCCTGTTCGTCTGCGAGAACAACCGCTACGGCGAGTTCACGCCGTTCGAGGACGTCACCGCCGGCGACATCGCCGCCCGCCCGCAGACGCTCGGGATCCCGACCGAGACGGTCGACGGGATGGACGTCTGGGCGGTGCGCGAGGCCGCGGACGCGGCGGTCGGGCGAGCGCGCGCCGGCGAGGGGCCGCAGTTCATCCAGTCGATGACCTACCGCTTCGTCGGCCACTCGCGCTCGGATCCGGGCAAGTACCGCAAGCCGGGCGAGCTGGAGGAGTGGAAGGCGCGCGACCCGCTGCTGGTGGCGCGCGCGCGGCTGGCGGAGGCGTTCGGCGTCTCAGCGGAGGCGATCGACGGCATCGACGCGGCGGTCGAGGCGCAGTTCGACGAGATCGTCGCGAACGCGCTGGCGGCCCCGTACCCGGATCCGGCGCGGGACGCGGCGCGCGAGTTCGCGCCGTCGACCTCATGAGCGCTGCGGCCGCGGGTGCGGTCCTCACCGTCCCGATGCCGCGGTTGTCCGACTCGATGGAGGAGGGGACGATCGTCACCTGGCTCGTCGAGGACGGCGCGGCGGTGACGGTGGGCCAGGAGATCGTCGAGGTCGAGACCGACAAGGCGACGATGCCCTACGAGGCCGAGACGGACGGCGTCCTGCACGTGCTCGTGCCCGCCGGCGGCACCGTCCCGGTCGGCGACCCGATCGCCCGCATCGCACCGGAGGGTGTGGCGGTCGAGGTCGCTCCGGCGCCAGCGCCGGAACAGCAACTTCACGGAGCACGCCCCGAGCGCCGCCGCGTCTCCGCCTCGCCGCTCGCGCGGCGGATCGCACGCGAGCTGAACATCGACCTCGCGACGCTCGTCGGCAGCGGGCCGAACGGGCGCGTCGTGAAGGCGGACGTGCTGGCGGCGGAGCCGGCGTCCGCGCAAGCTGCGCCGCAGACTGCGCCTGAAGCGCCGCGTATTGCGCAAGCCGCGCCGCAGGCTGCGCAGGCCGCGCCGGCGGGTGCTTCCGGCTCCACGCTCGTCCCGCTCACCCGCGTCCAGCAGCTGATCGCCAGACGGATGACGGAGTCGAAGCAGTCGGCGCCCGACTTCGTGCTCGACGTCGAGGTCGACATGGGCGCGGCGATCGCGATGCGGGCGCGCTTGAAGGAGCTGCTCGCGCGCCGCGCGGGGGACGCCGCGCCCGGCGCGGAGGCTGGCACGGGCGGCGACATCGCGACCAAGCCGCCCTCGCTCGGCGACTTCGTCATCAAGGCCTGCGGGATCGCGCTCGAGGAGCATCCGCGCGTCAACGGCGCCTACCGCGATGACGCGGTCGAGCTGTTCGACCGCGTCAACGTCGGCGTCGCCGTCGCGGTGCCGGGCGCGCTGCTGGTGCCGACCGTCGTCGACGCCGACCAGCGCACGCTCGGGCAGATCGCCGGCGACGTGCGGCGGCTGGCAGCGAGCGCGCGCGAGGGGAAGCTGACCCCGGCCGAGCTGAGCGGGGCGACCTTCACCGTCTCCAACCTCGGCATGTTCGGCGTCGACGCCTTCACCGCCGTGCTCAACCCGCCGCAGGCGGCGATCCTCGCCGTCGGCGCGATCCGCGAGCGGCCGGTCGTGCGCGACGGGCAGCTCGCGCTCGGCAGCACCATGGTCGCCCGCCTCACCTGCGACCACCGCATCGTCAACGGCGCCGACGGCGCCGCCTTCCTCGCGCGCGTGCGCGAGCTGCTCGAGACGCCGGAGCTGCTGGCGCTGTGAGCACGTCCACCGCAATCGGCCGCCGCCCGCGCGGCGCGCACAGCACCTCACGTGCAATGAAGGGGTCACCTCATGGCTGACACGCTCGAATTCCGCCGCGCGATCCGCGACGCGCTCGACGAGGAGCTGGCGCGCGACGAGCGCGTCGTCTTCTTCGGCGAGGACGTCGCCAAGCCGGGCGGCGTCTTCGCCGCCACGCCGGGGCTCTTCGACGCCCACGGCGAGAAGCGCGTCTTCGACACGCCGATCTCGGAGCTGGCGATCACCGGCGCCGCCTTCGGCGCCGCCGTCTGCGGCCTGCGCCCCGTGATCGAGATCATGTTCGCCGACTTCCTGCCGCTCGCGATGGACGGGATGGTCAACCAGGCGGCGAAGTACTGGTACCTCTCCAACGAGCAGGCGCCGGCGCCGATCGTCGTGCGCTCCGCCTACGGCGCGGGCGGCCGCTTCGGCGCGATCCACTCGCAGTCGCCGGCGCCGTGGTTCCAGGGCGTCCCCGGCCTGAAGATCGTCGCGCCGAGCACCCCGGCCGACGCGAAGGCGCTGCTGAAGGCGGCGATCCGCGACGACAACCCGGTCCTCTTCCTCGAGCACAAGCGGCTCTACTCGCTCAAGGGCGATCCGGCGCCGCAGGACGAGGTGGCGACGATCGGCGAGGCGAAGGTCGTGCGCGCCGGCGCCGACCTGACCGTCGCCGCGGTCGCCACCTCCGTCCACCACGCGCTCACGGCGGCCGAGACGCTCGCCGCGGAGGGGATCGAGCTGGAGGTCGTCGACCTGCGCACGCTGCGCCCGCTCGACGTGCCGGCCGTCGTCGGCTCGGTCGCGAAGACGAACCGGCTGCTCGTCGTCGAGGAGGGACCGCTGACCGGCGGCTGGGCCGGCGAGCTGGTCGCGCGCGTCAGCGAGGAGGCGCTCGGCGAGCTGGACGACGTCTGGCGGCTGGCGACCGACGACACGCCGGTCCCGTACAGCCCGACGCTGGAGGATCCCTTCCTGCCCGGCGCCGACGCGATCGCCGCGGCGGTGCGCGGACGGCTGGGGGTCGCGGCGTGAGCGGCGCCGCCAGCGGGCGGCCCGACCGCCGCGTCGGCATGAGCACGCGCGCGGCCTTCCTCGGCCTCGGCACGATGGGCGTGCCGATGGCGCGGCGGCTGACGGCGGCGCTCGACGGCTCCGTCGCGGTCTGGAACCGCACCGCCGCCAAGACCGCCGAGGTTCCGGACGCGCGTCCCGCCGCGACGCCGGCCGAGGCCGCCCGCGACGTGGACGTGATCGTCACGATGGTCGCCGACGGCGCGGCGCTCGACGCGCTGCTGGAGGGGCCGGACGGCCTGCTCGCCGGCGCGCGCGCCGGCAGCGTGCTCGTCGACATGAGCACGATCGGCCCCGCGGCGGCGCGCGCGGTCGCAGCGCGCTGCGCCGAGGCGGACGTCCGCTTCCTCGACGCGCCGGTCTCCGGCAGCGTGCCGGCGGCGACCGACGGCTCGTTGATCGCGATGGTCGGCGGCTCGGCCGCGGCGCTGGAGCAGGCGCGGCCGGCGCTGGCGGCGATGACGCGCGCCCAGCTGCATCTCGGCGACCACGGCGCGGGCGCCGCGATGAAGCTCGCGCTGAACCTCCAGCTCGCGGTCGTCAACCAGGCGATCGCCGAGACGCTGGTGCTCGCGGAGCGCTCCGGGATCGCGCGCGCCGACGCCTACGAGGTGATCGCCTCAGGCGCGCTGGGCGCGCCGTACGTCCACTACAAGCGCGCGGCGTTCGCCGACCCACAGCAGGCGCCGGTCGCCTTCGCCGTCGACCTGATGCGCAAGGACGTGCGGCTGGCGCTGAGCATGGCCGGAGACGCCGGCGTCGAGCTGCCGGCGGGCGCCGCCGCGGCGGTGGCGCTCGAACGGCTCGCGGAGGCGGGGCTGGGAGCGCAAGACGTCAGCAGTGCGCTGCTCGGCATCGTTGCGCCTGACTGAACACCTACAGCTCGCCGCGCGGGTCGCCCCGGCGACCGACCACGACCCACAGCGCGACGGCCGGCACGTCGCCGGCGTTGAACAGCCGATGCGGGGTGGAGGAGTCGAACGAGATCGAATCGCCCGGCTCCAGCTCGTAGGTCTCGAAGCCGACGGTGACGGCGAGCCGGCCTTCGAGCACGTGGCCGTACTCGTGGCCGCTGTGGCGCATCAGCGCGTCGGCGGCGGCCGACTCGCTGCCGACCTCGTAGGTCGTGCGCAGGAAGTCGACGCCGGGATGCTGCTCGGCCGTCAGCAGGTCCCACCGGACGCCTGAGCCGAGCGCCAGCGACTTGCCGTTGTCGCGCCGCACCACGGGGCTCAGCGCAGCCGCGAACGCGCTCGCCTGCCCGTTCTCCCCGTCGTCGGCGACGGCGCCGGCGGTGAACGTGCCACCGCCCTCGGGCGCGAACAGGTCGTCGAGCGAGATCCCGAGCGCGCTGGTGATCGAGTACAGCGTGTTGACCGACGGCATCACGCGGCCGCGCTCGATCTGGGAGATCATGCTCGCCGAGACGTCGAGCCGCCGGCTGAGCTCGCGCACGCCGATTCTCTGCCGTTCGCGCTCGGAGCGCAGACGGCTGCCGAACGTGTTGGCGCCGGTTACCTCCGTCCGCGCGGGATTCTCAGCGGTTCTCTCCATGGCCGGAAAGTCTAAGGGGAGCGGCGGCGGTTGTGTAGTGGTGATGTCCAGCCTTTCCGCCAACTTCGCGACATTGTTCATCATTACTTGACGGACTGGAGGTCGGGCGGTAAGTTCCACTCCACCCTTTGGGGATGAGGAAACGGAGGAGAGTTCTCTTGCCCAGTCAACGACTTCTTGTCCGCGGCGGCACCGTGCTGTCAATGGACGCTTCGATCGGTGAGCTGCCGACCGGCGACGTGCTCGTCGAGGACGGCAGGATCGCCGCCGTCGGGCCGTCGCTCGAGGTGAGCGACGCCGAGCTGATCGACGCGACCGACACGATCGTGATGCCCGGCTTCGTCGACACGCATCGACACACGTGGCAGTCGCCGTGGCGCAACATCGCGTCCGACTGGACGCTCGCGCACTACTTCACCGGCATCCACGCCGGCCTCTCGGGCCACTACCGGCCGGAGGACACCTACATCGGCAACCTGCTCGGCACGCTCGAGGCGCTCGAGTCGGGCATCACGACGCTGCTCGACTGGTCGCACAACCTCAACACGCCCGCGCACGCCGACGGCGCGATCGCCGCGCTGCTGGAGTCCGGCTCGCGCGTCGTCTTCGCGCACGGCGGCGGCGCGCCCGAGTGGGCCGGCGTGCCGAGCGAGGTGCGCCACACGCACGACGCCAAGCGCATCAAGGAGCAGTACTTCTCCTCCGAGGACCAGCTCGTGACGATGGCGATGGCGCTGCGCGGACCGCAGTTCGCCAGCCGCGAGACGACCGCCGACGACTGGGCGCTCGCGCGCGAGATCGGCGCCCGCATCACCGTCCACGTCGGCGACGGCGCGTGGGGCAAGACGCGCCCGGTCGCGTGGATGCAGGAGCAGGGCTTCCTCGGCCCCGAGGTCACGCACGTCCACTGCAACACGCTCTCCGACGAGGAGCTGCGGATGATCGCCGACAGCGGCGGCAGCGCCTCGGTCTCCCCGGACATCGAGCTGCAGATGGGCCACGGCTGGCCGGCGACCGGCCGCCTGCTGGCGGTCGGCATCCGCCCGAGCCTCTCGATCGACGTCTGCACCGCAACCTGCGGGCACATGTTCGGCGCGATGAAGAGCGCGCTGCTGACGCAGCGCGGCCTCGACAACGCCGCGATCGAGGCCGCCGGCGGCGACGCCAGCGAGATGAGCGAGCTGAAGGTCTCCAGCCGCGACGCGCTCGCGTTCGGCACGATCGAGGGCGCGCGCGCCTGCGGGCTCGACAGCAAGGTCGGCTCGCTGACGCCCGGCAAGGAGGCCGACCTGATCATGCTGCGCGCCGACACGCTCGGGATGACGCCGCTGAACAACCCGGCGGCCGCCGTCGTCTACAACGGCAACCCGAGCCTCGTCGACACGGTCCTCGTCGCCGGCAGAGTCGTCAAGCGCCACGGCAGACTGCTCGGCGTCGACGAGGCGCGCGTGCGCCGGCTGGCGGTCGAGACGCGCGACTACCTGCTGTCGACCGCCCACGGCGACCCCCGGCTCGAGAACGCGAAGCTCGGGGGCGACTGGCTCCCGGCCGCCTACACCGCCGTCTGAGCCCATGCAGATCCAGCTGACTGGAAAGGTCGCCGTCGTGACCGGCGCGTCGTCGGGCATCGGCGCCGAGAGCGCGCGCGTGCTGGCGGCCGCGGGCGCGCGCGTCGCGCTCGTCGGACGCGACGCGGAGCGGCTCGACGCGGTCCGCGCGGAGATCGCGCAGGCCGGCGGCACGGCGCTCGCCGCCGTCGCCGACCTCGCCGACGACGCGGCGCCGCAGGCGGTCGTCGACCGCACCGTCGCCGAGTGGGGCGCGATCGACGCGCTCGTCCACAGCGCCGGCCTGTTCGAGGCCGGTCCGCTGGCCGAGACGCCGGTCGGCAGCCTCGACCGCCAGTGGCTCGTCAACGTGCGCGCGCCGTACCTGCTGACGCAGGCCGCGCTGCCGCACCTGCGCGACGGCGCCGCGATCGTCTTCGTCGCCTCCAGCGTGGTCCGCACGGGCTTCCCCGCGCTCGCCGCGTACACGGCGACGAAGGGCGCGGTCGACGCGATGGCGCGCTCGCTCGCCGCCGAGCTGGCGCCGCGCGTGCGCGTCAACACGATCGCACCCGGCTTCGTGCGCACGCCGATGGTGACCGTGCAGTTCGACGCGAACCCGGCGATGGAGGCCGGCCTCGTCGAGAAGACGCCGGTCGGCTTCGTCGGCCGGCCGCGCGACATCGCCCACGGCGTCGCCTACCTCTGCTCGGAGGCGAGCGCGTACACGCACGGCTCGACGCTCGTGATCGACGGCGGCTGGACCGCACAGGGATGACCGTGCCGACGCTTCCCGCCACCACCCCGGCCGACGAGGCCGCCGCGGCCGCGCTCCCGTCGCTGCGCGCGAGCGAGTCGGCCGGCGGTGCGCTCCTCGGGCGGCTGCGGCGCGGCGGCCCCTTCGGCGCGATCTGGATCGCGACCGTCGTGCTGTTCGCGCTCAGCCCGCTGCTGGCCTCGGGCAGCGTCAGCAGAAGCGCGCTGCTGTCGATGCTGCCGTTCGCCGCGATCCTCGCGATCGCCGCGCTGGGGCAGACGCTCGTCGTGCAGCAGGGCGGCCTCGACCTGTCGGTGCCGGGGACGATCGCGCTCGCCGGCGCGCTGACGACCAAGCTCGCCGGCGGCGGCACCTCGCTGCTGCTGACGCTGCTGGTGATCGCCGCCGTCGCGATCGCGACCGGGCTGCTGATCGGCTTCGCGATCACGCGCCTCGGGATCACGCCGCTGGTCGCGACGCTCGGCTCCAACGCGCTGCTGCTCGGCGTCGTGCTGCAGGTGACGGGCGGCTCGATCACCAACACCGCGCCGCAGAGCCTGACCGACTTCGCCCAGGGCAAGAGCCTCGGGATCCCGCACACGGCGCTGATCGCGCTGGCGCTCGTCGCCGTCGTCGCCGTGCTGACGCGCAAGACCGTCTGGGGCCGCCGCTTCGAGGCGGTCGGCGCCAACCCGCGCGCGGCGCGCGCCGCGGGCATCAACGTCACCGGCTACCAGGTCGGCGCCTACGTCGGCGCGGCGCTCTGCTACGCGGCGGCCGGCGTGCTGCTGGCCGGCTTCATCAGCGCCCCGAGCCTCTTCTCGGGCGACGACTACCTGCTGCCGACGATCGCCGCGGTCGTGCTCGGAGGGACGTCGCTGGCCGGCGGGCGCGGCAGCGTGGTCGCGACCGCGGTCGGCGCGCTGTTCCTGACCCAGCTCGAGCAGGTCGTGCTGGCGATGGGCGCCGAGAACGCCGTGCAGCTGCTGATCCAGGGAGCGATCGTCGCGTTCGGCATGGGCCTGCGCAACGTGCCCTGGAGACGAATCGCAGGACGACGACGGCAGCCACCCGCTCCGTCGCACTGAACACCCAGGAGGAGAACGATGACCACGAAGGACCGATCGGGCCGCGCGCCCGCGGGACGCCCCTGGGCGCTTCGCGCGCTCGTGCTGACCCTGCTGCTGCTGGTGCCGGCGCTCGCGCTCGCCGCCTGCGGCAGCTCTGACGACGACAGCTCCAGCTCCAGCGCGAGCACGAGCGCCGCCACCGGCGCGGCGACGACCGCATCCGAGGACGGCGGCGGCGCGACCGCCTCCGGCGACTGGTGCGGCGACAAGGAGATCACGCTCGGCATCCAGGACGGCGGCGGCCTCAACGGCTGGTCGAAGGAGTCGCTCAAGCAGGTCGAGCTGGCCGCCAGACAGTGCCCGAACATCAAGAGAACGATCGTCGTCAACGCCGGCTTCGACGTGCAGAGAGCGATCTCGGGCCTCAACTCGCTCGTCGCGCAGGGCGCCAACGCGATCGTGATCATCCCCGACGCCGGCGGCCCCGCCGAGCTGCCGGGCATCCGCAACGCGACGCGCCGCGGCGTCAAGGTCGTGCCGTGGGGCTCGGAGCCGGGCGGCGGCAGCGCCGGCACCGACTTCGTCACCTACGTCGACTGGGACGCGAGAGCGGCCGGCAGCACCTGGGCCGAGTGGATCGCCAGACAGGTCGGCGAGAGAGGCGACGTCGTCTTCCTCGGCGGCCCGGCCGGCAACGCGGTCGACCGCGACACGCTCGCGGGCGCGCTGGAGACGTTCGAGCAGTACCCCGGGATGAGAATGCTGACCGGCGACAGACCGGCCGTCGCGAACTGGGACCCGGCGCAGACGCAGAAGGTCACCGCCGGCCTGCTGACGCAGTACCCCCAGATCGACGGCATCATCGTCGCCGACGGTCAGTCGGCCGCCGGCGCGATCCGCGCCTTCGAGGCCGCCGGCCGCAGAGTGCCGCCGATCGCGACGCTCGAGGCCAACGAGGTCGCCTGCCTGTGGAGAAGAGCCGGCGGCGAGAGAGGCGGCTTCCCGCTCGCGACGATCTCGGCGCGCAACTGGCTCGGCCGCTACGCGGTCCGCGAGGCCGTCGCGGCGGTCAGCGAGGGCGACGCCGGCACCGCCGACATCGTCTCGCTGCCGCTGTACGAGGACTCCGACGGCGGCAAGATGCCGGAGTGCCGGCCCGACGCCGCGCCCGACTCGTTCTTCAGCAACGAGGCCTCCGACGCGGAGCTCGACAGACTGATGGCGGAGGGCTGATCCGATGACGACGGCCCGTGCCGCTCTGCGGCTCACCAACGTGCGCAAGTCGTTCGTCGGCGTCGCCGCCCTCAAGGGCGTCGACCTGGAGGTGCGCGCCGGTGAGGTGCACGCCCTCCTGGGCGAGAACGGCGCGGGCAAGTCGACGCTGATGGCGATCGCCGCCGGCTCGCTGCAGCCCGACGAGGGCAGCGTCGAGATCGCCGGCGCGCCGCTGACGCACGCCTCGCCGACGGAGGCGCAGGCGCTCGGCCTCGGGCTCGTCTACCAGCACCCCGCGGTGCTGGAGGACCTGACCGTGACCGAGAACATGGCGCTCGCGGTCCCCGCGCAGCTGCGCCCCGCGCTCGGTCCCGCGGCCGACGCGTGGGCGCGCGAGCGGCTCGCCGCGATCGACGCCGAGCTCGACGTGCGCCTGCGCGGCGCCGAGCTGACGCCGGCCGAGCGCCAGCTCGTCGAGATCGCGAAGGCGCTCGCGCTGGAGCCAAAGGTGCTGATCCTCGACGAGCCGACCGCGGCGCTCAACGCGACCGAGGTCGAGCGGCTGTTCGCGCGCGTGAAGGCGATCCGCGAGCGCGGCACCGCGATCGTCTACATCTCCCACCGCATCCCCGAGGTCGTCGCGATCGCCGACCGCCTGACGGTGCTGCGCAACGGCGCGATGCGCGGCACGCGCGAGGTCGCCGGCGTCTCCGAGGAGGAGATCGTCAACCTGATCCTCGGGCGCGAGCTGGAGACCGTCTTCCCGGCCAAGCGCAGCGGCCCGCCCGCGGCCGCGCTGCTGGAGCTGCGCGGTCTCTCCGGCGCCGCCTTCGACGACGTCACGCTCGACGTGCGGCCGGGCGAGATCCTCGGCTTCGCCGGCGCCGAGGGCAACGGCCAGCGCGAGGCGCTGCGCGCGCTCGCCGGCCTCGAGCCGCATGCGGGCGATCTGCTGCTGAACGGCAGAGCGGTGCGCCTCGGCGATCCCCGCCGCGCTCAGGCCGCGGGCATCCACCTCGTTCCCGGCGACCGTCAGCGCGAGGGGCTGCTGACCTCGCTCTCGGTCGGCGAGAACGCCGCCGCCTCCTCGCTCGACGACTACGCCGCCGGCGGCCTCGTGCGGCGCCGCGGCGAGCGCGCGACGGTCGCCGCCAAGCTCGACGAGATGGCGGTCAAGGCGCCGTCGCTCGACACCGACGTGATGACGCTCTCGGGCGGCAACCAGCAGAAGGTCGTCTTCGCGCGGGCGCTGCTCGCCGATCCGACGATCCTGCTCTGCGACGAGCCGACGCAGGGCGTCGACCCGGGCGCGCGCGTCGAGATCTACCGTCTGCTGCGCTCGCTCGCCGACGACGGCAAGGCCGTCGTCGTGCTGTCGTCCGACGCCGCCGAGCTGGAGGGTCTGTGCGACCGCGTCGCCGTCTTCTCGCGCGGCCACGTCGTCGCGACGCTGGAGGGGGAGGAGGTGACCGAGGAGAAGATCACCGGCACCGCGATCTCCTCCACGACGGCGCGGCGCGAGCGCGCGACGGCGCCGGCGTCCGCGCCCGCGAAGGGCGGGGCCGGTGCGCGGCGCTTCTCCGGCCGCCTCTTCGGCGGGCGCTTCCTCTCCGGCGACCTCGCGCCCGGCGCGGTGATCCTCGCCGCGATCGTGCTGCTGGGCGCCTACACCGCCTCGCAGAGCAGCTCCTACCTGACCGAGATCAACATCCAGAGCGTGCTCGTGCTCGCGACCGCGCTGATCCTCGTCAGCCTCGGCCAGCTGACGGTGCTGCTGACGGCCGGGATCGACCTCGCGGTCGGGCCGCTGATGGCGCTGACCGTCGTCGTGCTGTCATTCCGCCTCGGCGACACGCAGAGCACCGGCTCGCTGGTGCTGGGGATCGTGCTGGTGCTGGCGATCGGGATCGCCGTCGGCGTGCTGCACGGGCTGCTGATCCGCAAGGCGCGGATCTCCCCGATCATCGCGACGCTGGCGACGTCGATCGCGATCCTCGGGCTCGCGCAGCTGCTGCGCCCCAACCCCGACGGCGTGATCAGAATCGCCTTCGCCGACACGCTCCAGAAGAGCGTCGGCTTCCTGCCGATCGCCTTCGTCGTCGCGCTGCTGCTGGCGCTGCTGTGCGAGTTCGGCCTGCGGCGCACGCGCTTCGGCGTCGGGCTGCGCGCGGTCGGCTCGGGCGAGGCCTCGGCCCATCGCGTCGGCGTGCGCGTGACGCCGACGGTGATCGGCGGCTACGCGCTCTGCTCGCTCTTCACTGTGCTCGCGGGGATGATGCTCGCCGCGCAGGTCGGGATCGGCGACGCCAACGTCGGCGGCGCCTACACGCTCAGCTCGGTGACCGCCGTCGTGCTCGGCGGCGCGTCGATCTACGGCGGGCGCGGCTCGTACGTGACGGCCGCGCTCGGCGCGATCCTCGTCACGCAGATCACCAACGCCGTCACCTTCCTGTCGCTCGGGCAGGCGTGGGAGTACTGGCTGCCGGGTGCGCTGGTGCTGATCGCCGCGGCGCTGTTCGCGCGCGTCCGCTCGCGCGGCGGGCGCCTCGCCGGCATGCAGGCGGCGGCGACGTGAGCGCGGTCGCCAGCGCGACGATGCGCGCCGCCGTCTACCACGGCCCCGGCGACGTGCGGATCGAGCAGCGCGCGCGGCCGGCGGCGCCGGCCGCCGGCGAGCTGCTGCTCGACGTCGCGCGGGTGGCGCTGTGCGGCTCCGACGCGGCCGAGTGGGACCACGGCCCGGTGCTCGTGCCGCTGCACGTCCGCCACGGCGGCAGCGGACACGTCGGCCCGGTCGTGCTCGGCCACGAGTTCGTCGGCCGCGTCGCCGCGGTCGGCGACGGCGTCGAGGGCTTCGCGGTCGGCGATCGCGTCGTCAGCGGCGCGGGCATCTCGTGCGGCCGCTGCGCGCGCTGCCGCGAGCGCCGCACCAACCTCTGCGAGCGCTACCACACGCTCGGCTTCCACCTCGACGGCGGGCTCGCCGAGCAGGTGCTCGCACCGGTCGCGACCTGCGTCGCGGTGCCCGACGGCTGCGAGGACGACGCCGCCGCGCTGGCACAGCCGCTGGCGGTCGCGCTGCATGCGCTCAACCGCGGCTCGCTGGCGCGCTCGGAGACGCTCGTCGTGCACGGCGCGGGCGGCATCGGCGCCTTCGCGATCGCGGGCGCGGCGGCCCGCGGCGTGCAGCGGATCGTCGCGATCGACGTCGACGCGGGGCGCCTGGAGACGGCGCGCGCGCTCGGCGCGAGCGCGACGCTCGACGCGCGCACCGACGACGTCCGCGCGGCCGTGCGCGAGCTGACCGGCGGCGCCGGCGCCGACGTCGTGCTGGAGACCTCCGGCGTCGCGCACGCGCCGGCGCTCGCGATCGAGCTGGCGCGCGCCGGCGGCCGCGTCGTGATCGTCGGGCTGCAGCCGAGACCGGTCGCGCTGAACCTGCTCGACGTGGCGCTGCGTGAGGTCGAGCTGCGCTCGGCGCTGGCGCACGTCTGCGCGACCGACATCCCGGAGGCGCTCGCCGTGCTGGCCGACGGTCGCGTCGCCGCCCAGGTGGTCGACCGCGTGATCGCGCTCGGCGACGTCGTCGAGCGGGGGCTGGCCCCGCTCGCGCGGCGGCAGGTCTCCGGCAAGGTGCTGGTCGACCCAACCGCCTGAGGCTGCGGCGCGCCTGCGCGCTCAGACCGCGACCGGCGGCCTCAGCGGCGGCCGCCGCAGCCGCCGTCCCGGGATCGCGATCAGCGCCAGCATCGGCAGCGCGAAGAGGACGAGCGCCGCGCGCGGCTCCAGCAGCTGCGTCGCGATCCCCAGCCCGATCGTCGGCAGCGCCGTGCCGCAGTACGCGGCGACGAAGAGGCCGGCGAGCGCCTCCGCGCGGGCGTCGGCGGGCGCGATCTCGGCGACCGTCTCGACACAGCCCTTGAAGAGCGTGCCGCAGCCGGCGCCGGCGATCACGCCGGCGGCCACGTAGAGCGGCAGGCTCGGCAGCCAGAGCGCCGCGACGAGCAGCACGATCCCGCTCGCGGCGAGCGCGTGCCCGATCGTCGCCAGCCGCGCGGGCGGCAGCTCGGCGAGCGCGATCTGCGCGCAGGCGGCGGCCGCGAAGACGACGAAGACGCAGACGCCGGCGAGCGCCAGCGACCGGCTGCCGACGGCGTCGGCGAGCAGGCCGGGGCCGAGCGAGCTGAAGACGCTGAAGGTCGCGAAGCAGGTCAGCGCCGAGGTCGCCGCGCCGACGAAGCGGCCGAGCTGCGCGCGCGGGACGACGACCCGCTGCGGTCGGTACGGGGGCAGGACCGCCGGTCGCGCGACCGTCTCGGGCACCGCGGCGGCGAGCAGCGCCGCGAGCAGCAGCAGGCCGCCACCGACGAGGAACGGCAGCCGCAGCGGCGCCGGCAGCCACTGCGCGAGCAGGCCGGCGACGAGCGGACCCGCGCCCATCCCGCCGAGGTTGGCGGCGGTCGCCACGACGGCCGGCCGGCTGTGGGGCCGGCGGCGCCCCCACAGCTCGCTCAGCCAGGCGGTGGCGGTCGCGGTCACCATCCCGGTCGCGACACCGCAGACGACGCGCGCGACCAGCAGGCCGGCGAGATTCGGCCACACGAGGAAGAGCAGCGCGGAGGCGGCGTCGAGCAGCAGGCCGGCGACCAGCAGCGGCCGGCGGCCGCGGTGGTCGGAGAGATGCCCGAGCAGCAGCAGGCTGGCGATCACGCCGAGCGCGTAGACGGCGAAGACGACCGTCACGACGAACGGGCCGAAGCCGTCGCGCTGCTCGTAGAGCACGTAGAGGGGAGTCGGCACGGCCGCGTACGCCATCGTGACGGCGAAGGCGAAGGCGACGATCGCGAAGCCGCTGCGTCTGCCTGCCGATCGCCTCACGACCATGATGGTGGCGGATGGTCTTCAGCACGTCCAACGACGATCTAGGATGGGTTTCATGCGTCGGAGTGATCAAGCATGGAACTGCGCCAGCTCGCCTGCTTCGTCGCGGTCGCGGAAGAGCTGAGCTTCACCCGCGCCGCGAGACGGCTGCACCTCGTGCAGTCGGGCGTCTCCGCGTCGGTGCGCGCGCTGGAGCGGGAGCTGGACGCCGAGCTGTTCGAGCGCACGACCCAGCGCGTCGCGCTGACCGGCGCCGGCGCCGCGCTGCTGCCCGAGGCGCGCGTCGCGCTGGCCGCCGCGCAGCGCGCCGCCGACGCGGTCGCGCGGGCGCGCGGCACGGTTGCCGGCACGCTCACGATCGGGACGGTCCAGTCGGCGGCGCCGCTGGACCTGCCGGCGGTGCTGGCGCGCTTCCACGCCGAGCATCCGGGC